>JASGCH010000101.1 GCA_030054245.1 Gammaproteobacteria bacterium
GTGGCTATACTGTCGATGAATGGGCCAAAAGCTTAGTTTTATATCCGCAAAAATCTATAAACTTAACGATGGATGCGTTTGAACTCAGTCCGAATAAATTAGTGGGTTTGGATCAACTACAACAAAATTTAGATTCGAAAGGTAAAATTCTGGTGCGTAAAAGTGGCACAGAAGCGGTTATTCGAGTTATGGTGGAAACCGAAGACGAAGAACTTATGGATGAAACTTTGGATCGAGTTAAGGATTTGCTGGCTATCTGAGGTCATTGCTTGACCTATTTCGAGCTGATCGAGAAAAGACTTTAACCTATCCAAGACTGTTGCACCAGCCGATGGTTCAACAGTCTTATAGTTGTCCTTCGAGGAGATCTGGTTTTATCAGCCCATTTTCTGTTAAAACTTCCTTTCTCAGCTGTGTCTTAAGAATTTTTCCTGTAGCACCTAAGGGTAGAGCATCTTTAAAAACGATAAAGTCTGGAATCTGCCATTTAGCAACTTTATCTACGAAATGATCTTTGATGGATTGAGACGAAGGCTGGGTGCTAGGCTTAGGCACCACGATAAGGCAGGGTCGTTCGTCCCATTTTGGATCTTTATAGGCAATACAAGCCGCCATGGCTACTTCAGGATGGGAAAGTGCTAGGTTTTCTATATCAATCGAACTGATCCATTCTCCTCCGGACTTAATAACATCTTTGCTTCTATCAGTTATGATTAAATAACCTTCTTCATCCATACAAGCAATATCCCCCGTATCAAACCACCCATCATCTAGAATATTCTCAGTGGATTTAAAATAATTTTGAATAATCCATGGTCCTTTTACCAAAACATGACCACTCGATTTGCCGTCTGACGGGAGCAGATTGCCATCATCGTCTATAATTTTAATATCTACTCCAAAAACTACTCGCCCTTGTTTAGTACGAATTTTGACAATTTCATCGTTGCTTAAATTTCTATGGTTATTCCTTAAACCAGCCACTGTGCCAATAGGGCTCATCTCAGTCATTCCCCAAGCATGCAGAACTGACACGCCAAACTTTTCTAGAAAAGTTTGGATCATCACTGGTGGGCACGCAGAGCCACCGATAATCGTTCTGTTTAAAGTACTAAATTTTAAGTTTTGGGTTTGCAAATAAGACAATAATGACATCCAAACAGTAGGTACGGCCCCAGCTACGGTAACTTTTTCAGATTCAAGTAGGTGGTATAGGCTTTGACTGTCTGAAAATTGCCCATGGAAAACCAATTTGGCACCCACCATAGCCGCTGCGTACGGGATGCCCCAAGCATTTACATGAAACATCGGCACCACCGGTAAAACGGTGTCAGTTGCCGATAAGCCTATGGCATCTGGTAAGGCGGCGGTAAAGGCATGTAATATAGTGGAACGATGATTGTATAAGACACCTTTGGGATTACCCGTTGTGCCACTGGTATAACACAAGCTAGATGCTGAATTTTCATCTAATACTGGCCACTCCAATTGAGAGGATTGTGCGTTAATCCAAGTCTCATAAGCCAATAGTTTAGGATAGTTGGCAATATCATCGAGTTGCATCAATTCTTCCTCCGTACATAGAGCGATATAATGCCTGATATGGGGAGTCGTGTCATACATTTTTTGTACTGTCGAATAAAATGTGATGTCAAAATAAAATATCACATCTTCAGCATGATTGGCCATCCAACTGATTTGATCTGGGTGTAACCGCGGGTTGATGGTATGCAACACCCTGCCACTACAAGAGATACCGTAAAACAACTCTAAGTGACGGTAGCTGTTCCAAGCTAAGGTGGCTATTCGGGTGCCCGATGCCAGATCCCAACGGTTCAGTCCATTGGCTACTTGCCTAGCTCTACTAGCTATGGTTTTCCAGTTGGTTCGGTGAATAGAAGAATCTAAACACTTGGACACTATTTCGGTATCGCCATGATACTTTTCTACATGTATTAAAAGCGATGAAATATTTAGGGGGTGATCTTGCATTAATCCAAACATAGCTTGTCAGAATAAAAAAACTATAAAATTAAATACCAAGAAAGTAGGAGTACTAGGAGGCCAGTAGCATTTCAGCCGTTTCGAGACTATTGCATGAGGAGAGCCTTCGCCAATACCATGGTCGTCTTGGGTATTATAGGAGATTAAATGTCGTCTCAAAAGCGGCCAAAGTCTTATCTAAGTCACTTTCTGAATGCTGAATACTTATAAACCCACATTCATACATAGACGGAGCAATATATATTCCTTGCTTCAATAAGCTATGAAATAATTTACTAAAAATCTTCGAGTTAGAATGTGCCACTTCTTGATAGGTTGTAGGCAAGGCATCTAATAAAAAGAAACCAAACATACCACCTTCGTAGTCCACTTGAACGGGTAATCCCTTGATTTTTCCAAGTTGGCATAATCCTTCAGTTAACTTTTTGGATAAATTAGCTAAATGAGCATAGACTCCTGGTTGCTCTAATATCTCGAGAGTAGCTAAGCCACACGCTGTGGCTATAGGATTACCACTTAGCGTGCCAGCTTGATAGACTGCTCCGAGTGGTGCTAAGTGTTGCATAATGGATTTCTTGCCACCAAATGCAGCCAAAGGCATCCCGCCACCAATGACCTTACCCAATAGGGTTAAATCTGGTTTTAAGCTAGGGATTTTTTGTTGATAAATTTCTTGAGCACCACCCATAGCCACTCGAAACCCAGTCATAACTTCGTCAAAAATCAACAAACTTTGAAATTCGGTACATAGTTTTTGACAAACTTCAATAAATTCACTGTGGGCTCTTACAAAATTCATATTGCCAGCAATGGGTTCAAGGATGACACAAGCAATATTTTGCCCTCTTTGGGCGAAGGTTTCTTCCAATTGTGGAATGTTGTTGTATTCTAGTACTATCGTGTCTTTTATGGTATCCATGCTCACTCCGGCGCTATTAGGCGCACCAAAAGTAGCTAATCCAGAGCCACCTTTTATGAGTAAGGCATCGGTGTGCCCATGGTAACACCCCTCAAATTTTACTATCAGAGCTCTCTTGGTATAACCTCTTGCTAACCGTAAAGCTGACATCACCGCCTCTGTGCCAGAATTGACCAATCGTATGAGATCGATAGAAGGAAAGTGCCGCAACACTTTCTGTGCCAATAAGGTCTCCCTTTCTGTAGGGGTTCCATAAGAAAATCCTAGATCTATCGCTTGTTTTACCGCAGTTACTACCTTGGGATGGGCGTGTCCTGCTAACATGGCTCCCCAAGATCCAATGTAGTCTATGTAAGGAGTATTGTTGGCATCCCAGATATAAGCCCCTTGAGCACGATTTATAAATATTGGGTTCCCCCCCACAGCTTGAAAGCTTCTAACTGGAGAGTTTACTCCGCCAGGTAAAACTTTACAAGCTTCTTGCATTAAGGTCAAATTTTGATCCATCATAAGGAAGGTATTGAGATTGGAAATAGTGAGATTATAAATGGAAGACTGTTGTACCAGCGGCTGGTGCCGCGGTTACACCTTGGCTCGCTATTCTCGCATATACTCAATATGCGAGAATAGCTCGCGACTGCGTTATATTTCTCCGTTTCAAGCCCTGTAATTGAGTAGCTCGTCCGAGTTTGTGCCAAAGTTTTAATGAGCACATATATTTTATAATATACAATCTGGAAGATGATTTCGCCGTCAGTTATCATCATGATAGGTTTTAGGCTTGCGATGCAAGCTGGATAGATTCTCATGGTTAATCAGAAACATACTCAGACTATTGCGCCGACGGCTGGTGCCGCTCGGACGAACTGCCAAAGTACAAGGCTTCCGCACACCACGCAACCAGCTTCATTTTCGAAGATGATCATGGTGAGCGTTCTATGGTCTTGCATAGGGAGTATATACGAGACCATAGAACGGAGAAATATAACGCAGTAATTTGACATTGCAGTCAGCGGCGTAGCCGTAGGTGCAAAGGTCTCATACTTCTAGCTAAGCTGGGTGGGCTTGGTGTATCGACATCCGTAGGGTTATTATTTTATTTTTAATGGATTAATTGTCAAAATGAAAACATGGGTTTGTTTAATTTGTGGCTGGGTATATGATGAAGAGAAGGGGGCGCCGGATGAAGGTATAGCCCCTGGTACTCTTTGGCAAAATGTTCCTGATAATTGGATTTGTCCTGAATGCGGTGCTAGAAAAGAAGATTTTGAAATGATTGAACTTTAATATTGGGGTATGACGCTTCGACCTACAGCCTTTATTTCGAATCAACGGGAGCATATTGAATACAATCTATTGGCTCAATTAACTTTGCCAGAAAAAGAAAGAGATTTTCTGCAAATTAAATATTTGATGAATGAACTGTTTCTGCAAATGTCTCAAGAGTTACTAGATACTTTAAACAGTAGATTGAACTTAGCAAAATTGGAATCTAGTTCATTTTACTTTGTAGAAATAGCCAAATTGATCGAAACCTTGGCTAACTTAAGTAAAGAGCAGGGTTTTCATGTTCTGGCCGAACATGGCTTTAAGCTACAAAAGCAAGCCAAAGCCTTTACTGAAATCCCTTGGTCACTCTCTGAATATGAGAGTTGTGTCAATGAAATTAATGGCTTAATTCAACATTTTCATATCCAAGCTACTCAATTAGATTAAAGAAATCTAGGGTACCCACAAAATTTCGATCTACTTGCCATGGTATTTTTATTGAATGCGTGGTATGAGTCCATGATAATGGGGAGTCATTTCAAATGTACAAAATAATTGATGGGGTATCATTTTGTAAATGATCGATGCGCAACCTCGTTGTGCACTGCTTAACGCAGTAATCTGCCAGCTCGCCTTCGGTAAAATCGAGGGTATAATGCTCTATGCTTGGGACGCTTACTGGCTAGGAGAAACTTGGCCAAACGGCCTTGTAGGGTTTACTACCTAGAACCGATCACTATTGTGATCATTTGTCTGTTGGTGATGATATTTAGCATTATAATGTGGGCATGATGACGCTGGCTATGGTATGCCCAAGCGAGTCTCCCTCAATGCTCAGAAGGCATTGCGTTTCTGTTTTACTCAAGCAAAAACAGCTGAGAGGGTGAACTCGGTCTTGTATTCATAGTAACTTGCTATGCAAGGTTCTTAGATAGGATACGGTTTTGACTTTGGCTGTTTTTGAAATTTTACTTTTTAAATTTTTTGGAGTGTGTATATGTTAGGAATTGATAATCGCAGTATGAGGCACGGGTTACGCATGACTTCATTAGCTTTGGCTACTGGTTTGGTTCTATTTTCATTAGGTTGTTCAAAGAGGGAAGAAGCTAAACCCGCCGCTGAGGTTGCTAAGCCTGAACCTTTTAAAATTGCTTTTTCTTATATAGGTCCAGTCGGAGACGGTGGTTGGACCTTTGCTCATGACAATGGTAGAAAGGCTGTGGAAAAGGAATTTGGCGATAAGGTGAAGACGATATTTACCGAAAGTGTTCCTGAGAACGCCGATGCGGAAAGAGTCATGAGAGATTATGTGAGTCAGGGTGCCAAGTTGGTTTTTGGAACAACTTTTGGCTATATGGAGCAGATGTTAAAAGTAGCCGCTGAGGCTAAAGATGTCAAATTTGAACATGCCACAGGTTATAAGCAAGCAGAAAATTTAAGGACATACGACAGCAGAACTTATGAAGGAGCGTATT
>JASGCH010000102.1 GCA_030054245.1 Gammaproteobacteria bacterium
ACCGAAAGATGTTATTGACGAAGGAATGATCAAGAAGGAATTGATTATCAATGAAAAAATTGACGAGATAACCGACGACGAGGTAGATTCGCAAGAAGTTGTTTTGCAAACGGCGCACAAGAAACGATTGGAGCTGAAAAAACTTTTTGAAAAAGAAAAGGCAAATATAAATCCGCTTGTTTTGGTGCAGATTCCGACCGCCGAAGCTGGCGATGATAAAATAAAAGCGGTGAGAAAGTTTTTAGCGGATAAAGGCATAACCGAACGAAAAGACGGCGTAGGCAACGGCAAACTCGCCATTTGGCTGTCGGAGCAGAAATCGGAAACTTTGGATTGGGTATCTGAGCCGGACAATGAAATTGAATTTTTGATTTTCAAACAAGCGATTGATACGGGTTGGGATTGTCCGCGCGCGCATATTTTGGTGAAATTCCGCGAATCGCACAGCGAAACTTTTGAAATTCAAACTGTCGGGCGTATTTTGCGTATGCCCGAACAAAAGCATTATGGGAGCGAAAACTTGAATCGTGGATATATTTATACCAATGTCCAAAGCATTATCGTCAAAAAAGAGGAATACAACCCAAATATCATCAAGCATTTGAAATCTGTCCGCAAAGAAGTGTACAAGCCGATCAAATTGACTTCTTACTATAAATCGCGAGCGGATTATGGCGATATTACTTCCAGTTTTACGGCTGTGTTTGAAAAAACTGCGTGCGAACATTTTGGCTTGAAATGCGACCATACAATGTTTGCCCAAAATGTGGCAAAAGTAGAAAAAGAAGGTGTGATTTTAGATGTAAAAAAATATCAGCAAGACATAATCGCCAACGCCAAAATTGAAGGCACGACTTTTGACGAGATTGAAGGTAAAATTGATTCCGCCGCGCGCGCTCGCTTGACGATTGCGGGTAATGATTTGCAAGCACTGTTTGAGCAGATTATTAAAGAACGCCTCGGCTCGTTTAAGAATGTCAAAAGGTCTGTGCCTGCGGTGAAAACTGCGATTTATACATGGTTTAGAAAATATCTCGGATCAAAAGCATGGCCAGAGGAAATGATACTCGTGCAAATGGTTTTCGTACACAACGGCAACAGAAAGCAATTTGAAGAAATCTTGGCGAGCGCGATTGAAAAACACAAAGCAGTTCGCGAGAAAGAAATCTTGAAGCGCGTTGAGGAAAGCGAGCAATTTTACGACTTTGAAATTGCCAAAGATAGCTTTTTCAATCAGCACACTGACGAGCGCGCGGAGCAGGAAAAATATGTCTATGAACCATGCTATTTGAGCGCGACTCGTCTTACGCCAGAAAAGAATTTTGAAAAGTTTTTGGTCGAAAATAACGACAAAATAGTTTGGTGGTGGAAAAATGGCGAAAACAAACAGGATTATTTTGGCGTTAAGTATGAATATCCCACCGGAGTAATCCATACTTTCTACCCTGATTATCTCGTACAATTAACTGACGGACGGCTGGGAATTTTTGAGACGAAGGATATGGGAGATCGCGACGGCGGGAACTACACGAAGGCCAAAGCAGAAAAATTGCAGGAATTTATCAAGGAACAAAAAGGCCAAAAACTTTTCGGTGGTATAGCGATTGAAAAAAGTGATGGTTGGAAGATAAATCAAAAATCGGTGTATGATTGGAGTAAGTGCGAAAAGAACGATTGGAGTGATTGGGAGAAGTTGAAATTTTAGGCGGCGCGAGAGCTAACGCTCTCACAAATTCCATCGGCGCTGAAAGCGAGGGCGTGGCGGAAGGGGGGTTTGGGGGGAATTCCGCCACGCCCGAGCGAAATCAAATTGTGGACAGCCCCGCCGCGCCGTCCTGCTCGCTCAGAGCAGAACCCCGCACAAAAGTTTTCTTTTCCTTTTAGAAGAAAAAATCGGCGCGCGCACATCAAAAATTGTGAAGAAAACTTTTTTGCGGGGTGGCGAGGTTTCCGAGCAACGGCGGGGCTGGATTCCTTAGTTGGGGGTTTGCTCAAAAAATGTTCGAACTTCGTCCAAAAAACACCGCCACTGCGAAGATAAAAGATGCATGAGTTATCAACTAGAAATGGGAGGGCAATGGGTGTAAATCTGAAAGTTGCATACAACCCCAAAAGCTACTTAAGTGGTTTTCTTATTTTCCACTAACTTATCAAAATCGTTGCACCATCGGCTGGTGCCGCTCGGTGCAACGGTCTTGCAGATGGCATGTATGAACGCGAAAATATTAAAACTTATTTACAAAATAAACTGGAAGTACGGTTTGATCAGAATCGCACTTACTGGCTTGACTTTGTTATTACCAGTACATGCTCAATATACACCTGAATATCATCCTCCTCCACAACTAACGCCGCAACAGTTTGAGCAAGAACTAAAAAAAGCCGACGCAGAATACAAAAAAACTGGCAGTGCTCGACCTTACAAAAATCTTCAGCAAAAATTGACTGACACTTGGGACTTAAAAGATAACAATTATTATGAATTGATTAAACAAGTCGGAGACCGAGTTGATATGGCAAAACGCGAACACCCAACAAGAAACAGCAAATGGGGACAGATCTATCACGGTGAACGCAGCTTAGTGCCCCGATTCTAATTGACTTCATCATACATACCAAGATCAATTAAGCCTCAACCTCTCTCATTATTTTCTTTGTTTATCGCCATAGAGACCGTCCAAGCCCTTCCGTTTGGACGGGTCAGCTGGCTATCAGTTAAGCATCGATTCCGAGAATTAAAACCGGGGTGTCGATGTCTGAAATTCCGCGCTGGGTTAAATCCCACGCGAACTGCTCAAAATAGGAAACGCCCGTGCTCATTTCATCGGCAAAATTTTTGACAGGAACAATCTCAACCCCTGTGTCGATACCTCCCAAGTTTCTGAAAATGGTCATTTTTGCGCATACATTGTAGACCATAAACGCATACTTTCCGAATTGAACCTCTACACCCAATTTAAGAGGCGGCTTTACAAAATCCATGTCTCGAAAGGGCTTTACATGGGATGGTTTCGCGGGCGTGTAGCCGTCCAAAATTTCCCCATGTACATAGTCACAATTCACTTTGTGATTCATCCACCCGTGGGGATGTAATTGCCTTTTGAACTCTTCATTGATGTCAACGGGGGAGAATAACATTCTCCCCATCATCGTTTTTGCTTACCTTGGTTTTAAATTGCGCCGCGTTGATGTTGTGGATGGCCTGCGTAATCTGAGCCAACTCGTTGGCGTATTGGGTCAAAACCTTGTTCTTTCCCCCGTTGAAGTCATACTGTGCGACGATTTTCATATCGATTTTTGGTCTTCCAGCCACTGTTTGGGTACCTGTGCCGCTTTTTCCTTGCCTGTTGGTACATGGACAGGCTTTCCAAGTGGACGAATTTTAAGCGTCCCATTTTGAAAGTCTTTAACTCGTTGCTCGGCGAGTTGGTTGTAAGTCGGATCTCGGTCAATCATCATGCCCCGGCGGTTTTGCTTGATGGCCGCAATGACACTACTGCCCACACCTCCAAATGGGTCTAACACCCAGTCGCCTTCGTTGGTTAGCGCCAAAACGCATCGTTCGATTAACTCAATGGGGAATTGGCAGGGGTGGTCGGTTTTTTCGGGATGGTTGGATTTTACATTGGGAATTTCAATCCGCCCCGTCTCCCACTCTTGGCAGATAATGCGCCAATAGTCGGATGGGTTTTTGCCTAGGGGGTTACCGCTTGGCTGGCCTGCTTTGTCCCCCTTGTAATGAAGCTTTCCTGGATATTTAGATGGCACCCGCACCGCGTCGAGGTTAAAAGTGTATTTGTCACCCTTGGTGAACCATAACAACACCTCATAGCGGCCTGAAAATCGGTTGCTGGCGTGTAGCCCGTGGTCAAAGTGCCAAATGATGCGATTTCTTAGGCGCATTCCCAATTCTTTGAACAGTGGGTAAAAATAGATGTCCAAGGGGAAAACTTCGCCCTTGTCCACATAATTGCCCACCTGCCAAACAATGCTTCCGTCTTGCGTAGTCACGCGAACCATTTCTTTAACGATGTCTTTTTGCCATTCAAGGTAGTCGTTGAGGCTAATTTGTTTTTCGTAAACTTTTCCTATGTTGTAAGGGGGTGAAGACACCACCAACTTGAAAGTATTGGCGGGTAAGTTTTTTAATTGCTCCCATGTGTCGTCTTGGCAAATAACCATTTGTTTGTCGGGTTTGAACTGTTTATTGATTGGGTAGTGCGTGTTCATCATTGGCCGATCTTCTGTTGCCTTGGTTGTGGCGATCGACTTGGGTAATGGTGCTTGACCTAAATTTGGTGATCGCCAGCTTGTGTCCGAATCGGGTTTGGTAGCTGGTTATTTGTAGGTGGCTACTGCGGGGTTGGGTGCGCCAAAGTTCACGGTTTGATTTGGGGGGATGGGCTTGAGAGGGGTGGTATTCAGACCGAACAAGTCGTAAGCGGTGTAGGTTGGTTTCTTTGCCATAGCTTAGCTACTATTAAAAGGCAGTTGTATATCCTCGGGATCGCCGCGGCTACACTGTCAAATTTCTGCGTTATTTGGGGAAGCCTAGATGAACACACTCGGTAGATTCCGTTGGGGGCGCTCGATCAAGCCTTGTAATTATGATAGCTCACCGAGCGGCATAGCCGATGGTGCAATAGTCTTTTTAACTCAACGACTTGGGCGTAAGTTAATGGATGGGGTGGCTGATGGGGATCGAACCCACGACAACAGGAATCACAATCCTGGACTCTACCGACTGAGCTACAGCCACCACTTGGTTGGTATTTTACTACAAAGTAAGCTAAAAAGACTAGGGTACCCTTTCACAATAGGATACCTTGCCCATTTCTGACTCATAGCGGTGCTTTTTTGTAGATGAATCTGGTGTGTGACTCTTAGAGAGATATGGGTGTTATGGTGTTTATTTTGGGAAATAATTCCCTTTTTGAAGCTCCATATCGGTTGGGAAATAGATAATGGAGGCATGAACTCCCCATCCTTTTCGCTTTCATCCAATAATACCTTACATCCAGATACTTTGGTATCTAGGTGGTTGGATGAAACTTTAGAGTCTGCTTTTCAAAGTAAATCTTCGGATATTCATTTGGAACCCACGCACGACGCTTTACAAGTCCGTATACGCGTAGACGGTCATTTGTATTTACTAACCCCACCTCAAGAAAATTGGAAAGATCGCATCATTTCAAAAATCAAAGTGATGGCTTCTATGGATATAGCCGAAAAACGCTTGCCTCAAGATGGACGAATCAATTTGAAGTGGGAAGGCAATCCTATCAACTTACGCATCAATACATTACCAACCATTCATGGCGAAAAAGTGGTCATTCGTATTCAATATATTCAATCAGAATCTCTTGGGTTAGATAGTTTGGGATATACCGATGGCGATCTAGGGATTTTATTGAATGCTTTATCAAAACCACATGGATTAATTTTGATAACGGGACCTACTGGAGCTGGTAAAACTTTGTCTTTGTACAGTTGTCTCATGCATTTAAATTCCCCTAAAGTCAATATCTCGACGGTTGAAGACCCCATTGAAATTGCTTTACCAGGAATCAAC
>JASGCH010000103.1 GCA_030054245.1 Gammaproteobacteria bacterium
AATGAGTATTTTTTTTATACCCATCTTTTAGAGCAAGCGGAGCGAGAAGGTGCACGCATTATCAATAGTGCCATCAGCCTACGCAACCACCCTGAAAAATTAGCTATTTTGGAATTTTCGCAATTTATCTGTCCAACACTAGTAGGTAGTCGGTCCATTGATTTTGAAAAGTTTCACAATACCCATCAAGACATCATTTTAAAACCACTAGATGCCATGGGGGGGCGAGGTGTCTTTCGTGTCGCTGAAAACGGCTTAAATTTAGGTAGTATTGTCGAAACCCTTACCGATTACGGCAAACAAACTATCATGGCGCAAAAATATATTCCTGAAATTGTCCATGGGGATAAAAGAATTCTTATTATTGCCGGTAAAGTGATACCTTATGCTTTAGCGCGTATTCCGCAAGGAAAAGAAATAAGAGGAAACTTAGCGGCTGGAGGCAAGGGGGTAGCCCAAAAATTATCTGATAGAGATTGGGCGATTGCCAATGCGCTGGCCCCTATTTTATGGAATCGAGGCTTGTTTGTAGTGGGTTTAGACATCATTGGCAACTACCTTACTGAAATCAATGTAACCAGTCCAACTTGTTTCCAAGAAATTCAACAACAAACGGGCTGGGAAGTAGCCTCATTTTTTGTGCAAGAATTGGAAAAACACTTCCAATCTTGAAGGACTACTTGTAAGAAGTTGCCTAAGACTGTTGCACCATCGGCTGGTGCAAGAATTGTTGTCTAAACATTCCTTATACGAGGAGTTGCTGTTGGAATGCGACCCCTATACAAAATTTACATCCAGTTTGTACTACAATGTGTCCCATGGTGAAACCGAGGTCAATGGTTCTTTGTTTGGTTTTGTTTTAAAAAAGTACCAGCCCCATGGTCCATGAAACCTTGGCTTGTACCCAGTTAGGATTATACTTTTTCATCCGTGCTTGGTGGCAAGGAAGGAGATAAGTATTTGACCTATCACCATTATTCGTGGGTTGAGATAAATAGGTGGCTTTTTTAAGCTTGTTCTTCCTCAACTTCTAAATTTAACCTATTCACTTTTTTATGACAACTAATCTTAGAGAACTTTTAGAAGCCGGCGTGCACTTTGGGCACCAATCTAGGTTTTGGCACCCTAAAATGGCACCTTATATTTACGGAGAGCGAAATGGCATCCACATTATTAATTTGGAAAAAACTCTCGAAAAAATTAATACCACACTAGAGCATATCCGACAATTGATTTTGCTCAAAAAGAAAATTTTATTGGTTTCTACCAAAAGGCAATCATCTGCTTTTGTTGAAAAATATGCCCAACAAGTGGACATTCCCTATGTCAATCACCGTTGGCTAGGTGGGATGTTAACCAATTTTAAAACTGTCAGGGCTTCGGTTCTTCGGTTGCAAGAAATGAAGGATAAGTTACCCATCGTTGAGATGACTCTAACCAAAAAAGAAGTATTGCTGTATAAAAGGACTTTAGCTAAATTAGAACGGGATTTGGGTGGTATTGTCAATTTGACAAGCATCCCAGATGTGTTATTCATTATTGATGTAGGTTATCACAAAATAGCTGTTTCTGAAGCAAAGAAATTGGGATTGGAAATTATTGGTGTTGTGGATACCAACCACAATCCCAATGATATTGATCATATTATTCCAGGGAACGATGATTCTAGCTTAGCTATCGAATTGTATTTACGCTTAATCACTCACAAAATAGCTGAAACTAAGGAGGAGATCATAAAAAACTTGGTGGTTTCTCTCAAAGATGACGGAGAAGTGGTTGAAAATGAAGAACCTATAACCCAAACACCCAATAAATAAAGCTTAGATCATCAGATACCTTTAACAGAATCAGACGATTGCACCGCGAGTACTGTCCATTACCAGATTGGTTGGTGTCTGAGCTTGTTCATTCGCAGGTTAAGACTGTTGCACCAACGGCTGGTGCCGCTCGACGAGCGACCAAAGTACAAGGCTGGAGGGTACACGCAACCAGCTTCATTTCCGAAGATGATCATTCGCTGGTGAGTACTGCATAGCGCAGTAATTTGGTAGTGCAGTCGCGGCACCAGCCGATGGCGCCATAGTCTTAGCTTATGTACCGATCTCGAGCCACTTTTTGACTGCTAGTTGCCATGTGATCGTGTAGCGCAAGGGAGAGAGGGGATGCGGTCGTTTGAATTTATCTATGGATTTTAATAAATTTGTATACTCTATATGACTAAAATAACTGCAAGTATGGTAGCTGAGTTGCGATCTCGCACCGATGCTCCCATGATGGATTGTAAAAAAGCATTAACTGAATCCATGGGAGATATGGAGAAAGCGGAAGAAATTCTAAGAGTTCGCCTTGGGAATAAAGCCCAAAAAGCGGCCAGTAGAATTACTTCTGAAGGGATGGTTGCCATAGCTATTTTGGGGCAAAGTGGCGGAATGATAGAAGTAAATTGCGAAACCGATTTTGTTTCTAAAAATGATTCTTTTGTCAATTTTGCCAATGCTTTGGCAAAAATCGTGGCTGTACAAAAACCCATTGGAATACCTCAACTAGCTGAGGAAAATCTGGAATTAGATGGCTTGAAAGGTACCGTCGAAGATATACGGACAGGGTTAATTGGGAAAATGGGCGAAAATATTTCTTTACGCAGGATGGTTTGCTTTTCAACAAGTAATCAATTGACCTACTATTTACACGGAGGGCGTATGGGTGTCGTCGTTGAATATATAGGTAGCGAATCAGCCGCTAGAGATGTGGCTATGCACATTGCCGCCATGAAGCCTATGGCTTTATCCAAGGAGGAAATTGCTCCAGACATTATTGAAAAAGAACGCAGTGTTGCCTTAGCAAAAGCCAAGGATTCAGGCAAGCCTGAGAATATTTTGGTAAAGATGGTCGATGGCTCAGTAAACAAGTTTCTAAGTGAAGTAACTTTGCTTAGTCAAGCTTTTGTAAAAAATGATAAACTATCCGTGAATGAGTATCTTACACAAAATAAAACCAAAGTCATTTCGTTTAAGTTGTTTATTGTAGGTGAGGGATTAGAAAAAAGGGTAGAAAATTTTGCAGAAGAAGTTGCCCAACAAGTTCGACAAGTCAAGCAATAGCGATTCGCTCTTTTTCTACTTAGTAATCCCCAGGAGTTAACCCATGAATTTTTTGGATTACTTGTTGCCGATATTTACCGAACACGGATTGCTGGCAGTATTCTCCATATTGCTACTCTGTGGTTTTGGTTTACCCATTCCCGAAGATATTACCTTAGTAACCGGTGGAGTCATTGCTGGATTAGGTTATGAGAATATTGGGAATATGATGTATATCGGCTATGCAGGTGTCATGGTTGGAGACGGCATCGTCTTTTTTTCAGGTAGGTTTTTTGGCGACAGGATATTACAACTCAACTTTGTCAAAAAATACTTGACTCCTAAACGATTTCAACAAGCTCAAATGGCGTTGAGCAAATATGGGAGATGGGTCATGTTTATAGCACGATTCTTGCCAGGATTGAGAACCCCGATCTATTTTTCTGCCGGTATGAGTCGTTCAGTCAGTCCTTGGACTTGGTTTTTTATGGACGGATTGGCAGCCTTACTCTCAGTACCTGTGTGGATTTATTTAGGCTACTATGGGGCACAAAATATAGACCTATTGCTTACTTGGGTGCGTAGAGTCGAATATATTCTATACGCCACCATCTTAGTGGGTGCTTTGGTAGTTGGTTGGCTCTGGTATAGAAAGCTTAAGAAAAAAACAATCAAGGATTAATCTTCCAGAAAAACTCTTTACCAACGATCTTAACTTAATCATAAGGCACCGATTTTCAGTGCTCATTTTTTGCCCTATGGATGAGTACATGATCTATCAAAACCAAAGCCATTAAAGCTTCTAAAATAGGTGCCGCTCGAATACCTACGCAAGGATCATGCCTACCTAGAGTACTTATAACGCTAGCTTCACCAGCGGTATTGATAGTAGGTCTAGGTAACCGTATGGAGCTGGTTGGCTTAATCGCCACTTTAACCACGATATCTTGACCTGAGCTAATACCTCCAAGGATTCCTCCGGCATGGTTGCTAAGAAACCCTTCGGTCGTAATAATATCGCCATTTTGACTACCCAATTGCTCAACGCTATCAAAACCACTACCAATTTCAACCCCCTTAACAGCGTTCAATCCCATCATAACTTTAGCAATGTCGGCATCTAGTTTATCATAAATGGGTTCCCCCAACCCGACAGGGACATTGCGCGCGATAACTTGTAACAATGCTCCGCAAGAGTCACCTGATTTACGCAAGTGGTCTAAATATGTAGCTAGGTATTCAGTATCTTGACAGGGAGCAAAGAAAGGATTTTGGTTTACAAAAAGCAAATCTTCAAAGGCAATAGTCTGAGTACCTATTTGTAACATATAGGCTTGAATGTCTATAGCCAAGTGGTTTTTTAACCACCAACGCGCGACTGCACCTGCGGCAACTGTTGGGGCAGTCAATCTTGCCGATGAACGACCACCCCCTCGTGGATCTCGGATACCGTATTTTTTCCAATAAGTATAATCCGCATGACCTGGACGAAATAAGTGCTCTATGTCAGTATAATCTTTGCTTTTTGCATCGGTATTAGGAATCAATAAAGCTATAGGTGTACCGGTGCTTAGTCCTTGGTAAACTCCCGACAATATCTGCACTTGATCACTTTCCTGTCTTTGCGTCACATGCCGGCTAGTGCCAGGTTTTCGTCGATCTAATTCTTTTTGAATAACTTCTTCATCCAACGGCAAGCGTGCTGGACACCCATCAATGACGCAACCAACGACTTTACCATGAGATTCTCCAAAATTGGTTACGCAAAAAATTTTTCCAAGAGTATTTCCACTCATATTTTTATCATCAAAAAAAATTCCTACTGAATCACAAGGATAAAAAGACTGTTGCACCATTGGCTGGTGCCGCTCGGCGAGTTGTCAATGAGCACGGTTTTTAGAATAGGGTGTGTGTAACCATATTTTGAGTATAATTCGGCTAAAAAAAACCATACCTCTAGGGTTTTGCTATAATGTCAGTTTTGGTTACCGGCTACATCTAAAAGACTATTGCTTCATCGGCTTGGTTGCCGACTGCACTGTCAAATTAAAATGACTGAGTTATGTGATTCACTCCGGATGAACATTATCAAGGCTGTTGCACCGACGGCTGGTGCCGCTCGACGAGCTACCAAGGTACAAGGCTGGAGGCGAACTGCCAGCTTTGGGGTGGCTCGTCCGAAGTTGTCCAAAGGTCTTTTTAAGACTATTGTAGCGGAAACCATCGCAAAATGGGGCAAAGACCCCAGCGGAGTGTCAATGAACCAAATAGTATCAAGCTAACGCATTGATTTTACACGGTAGGTTGCGAAAAAACTAGACCCATACCCCAGTTAATTTTATCATCATTCACTTGAGATTTAGAAACATGCGACTAATCATCCCATTGTATTTTTTGGCTATCCTATTTTTTTCAGTGAATTTAGTTAGTGCTAAGGACATCCATCATCCATCAACCATTAAAAAATCC
>JASGCH010000001.1 GCA_030054245.1 Gammaproteobacteria bacterium
GGAGCATAGCCGCCCCACAAAGCCACCATGAAACTGAAGTTCAAGGCGCAAAACTGCTATAAAATAGCGTTAACCCGATTTAAGAGTAAACAACATGAACAAACCAAAGATGCACTCGCCCAACCTCACGCACGACCATATTGCCCGTATTCGCGCATGCTTCCCCAACTGCGTGACCGAAGCCCAAGGCAAAGACGGTCATGTCAAGCTGGCGGTGGACTTTGACTTGTTGAGGCAGGAGTTGTCGGAATCTATAGTGGAAGGTCCGCAAGAACGCTACCAACTCAATTGGCCCGGTAAACGCCAGGCCTTGCTGACCGCCAACGCGCCCATTGCCAAGACCCTGCGCCCTTGCCGCGAAGAGAGCGTGGACTTTGACACCACCCAAAACTTGTTCATCGAAGGAGATAACCTCGATGCGCTGAAACTACTGCAAGAAACCTATTTGGGTAAGGTAAAAATGATTTACATCGACCCGCCGTATAATACGGGCAACGATTTTATTTATGAAGACGACTTTGCTGAGGATATGCAAAGCTATCAATTGCGCTCTCATCAAAAAGACGAACAAGGCAAGCGCTTGCAAGTTAATACTGAAAGCAATGGGCGGTTTCATTCGGATTGGTTGAGCATGATGTATTCCCGTTTGAAACTGGCACGAAATCTGTTGCGTGAGGATGGCGTAATTTTTATTTCGATTGACGATCATGAGCAGGCGAACTTAAAGCGCTTGTGTGATGAGGTTTTTGGAGAGGAGAATTTTTTGGCAAATATCGTTTGGCAAAAAAAATATGCAGCAACCAATGATGCTAAAGGTTTTTCAAACTTACACGACCATATTTTAGTTTTTCAAAAATCAAATAGCTTTGAACGCCGTTTACTACCAAGAACCGAAGAACAAAATAAACCTTACAAAAATGATAATGGTGATGGAAAAGGTTTATGGCGTTCTGATAATTTACTTGTTAAATCATTTTCACAAAGCGGGGTTTATCCAATTATAAACCCGAATACAAGAGTTGGGTATTTACCACCAGAAGGCAGTAGCTGGAGAGCAAGTAAAGAAACTATGCAAAAATGGCTAGAAGAAAACCGTATTTATTTTGGTAAAGATGGAACAGGTGCACCTCAATTAAAACGATATTTGAATGAAGTGCAGGATGGACGAGTGCCTACAACATGGTGGACATTTGAAGATGCTGGGCATAATGATGCAGCAAATAAAGAATTGAGTAACTTGTTTAAGTCTAAAACTCCTTTTGATACTCCAAAACCTTCAAGCCTAATCAGGCAAATGTTGAGAATTTCAACGAAAACCAACGACACTATCCTCGACTTCTTCTCCGGCTCCGCCACCACCGCCCACGCAGTCATGCAGTTAAACGCCGAAGACGGCGGCAACCGCAAGTTCATTATGGTACAAATACCCGAACCGTGCGACGAAAAAAGCGAAGCATTTAAGGCAGGTTTCAAAACCATTGCCCAAATAGGCCAAGAACGCATTCGCCGCGCCGGGCAAAAAATCAAAACTGAATACGCCAACAAAGAGAGTATAGCCAAGCTCGACATCGGTTTTCGCGTCCTCAAAATCGACACCTCGAATATGGCAGACATTTATTACCGCCCCGACCAAACCCAACAACCAGACCTCATAAACCTTGTGAACAACATCAAGCCCGACCGCACTGCCGAAGACCTGCTGTTCCAAGTACTGCTCGACTGGGGTGTGGACTTGGCTCTACCCATTGCCCAAGAAACCATCCAAGGCAAAGAAGTGTTCTTGGTGGACGGCAACGCGCTGGCGGCCTGCTTTGACGCACAAGGCGGGGTTGATGGGCCCTTCGTTAAGGAATTGGCCAAGCGCCAGCCCCTGCGCGCGGTGTTCCGTGACGCGGGCTTTAAGAACGACGCCACCAAAATCAATGTCGAGCAAATCTTCAAACTGCTGTCACCGGCTACTGAAGTGAAATGTATTTGAGGGTGCGCACATGAATCCCTATATTCCCGACGCATTACCGTTGACAGGGCTAGATTATCAAAGGCTGTTCCCTCTGGTGGGGCGGGCAAACGCGACGCTAGCACGCTACGATGGCTTACTGCAGGGCATCCCCAATCCGGCGGTACTGCTTTCGCCACTGACCACGCAAGAAGCGGTGTTGTCTTCCAAGATTGAGGGCACTCAAGCCACGGTGGACGAGGTTCTGCAACAAGAAGCTGGGTTGCTACAAGAGGGTGAGAAGTTTCAAGACATTCAGGAAATTGTCAACTACCGCCAAGCCTTGTTTTCTGCCCAAAATTACCTGAAGGACTACCCCATTCGCTTGGGGTTGGTGCGTGAACTGCATCGCATTTTGATGAATAGCGTGCGTGGCAAAGACAAGACCCCAGGCGAGTTCCGTAAAGACCAGAACTGGATTGGCCAGTACGGCTGTACCCTAGAAGAAGCCAGTTTTGTACCCCCTAACCCGTTCCAGCTACCGGATTACCTGCAGGCTTGGGAGTGTTATGTGGACAGCGATGATGGTGATTTTTTGTTGCAAACCGCCGTGATTCACGCACAGTTTGAGCTACTACATCCATTTAAGGACGGTAACGGCCGCATCGGCCGCATCTTGATCCCCTTATTTCTATATCAGAAGCGGGCATTGTCACAACCCATGTTTTATCTATCCGAATACCTAGAGAGTCACCGTGAGGAATATTACCAGCGGCTAAAAGCCATCTCGGCCGAAGGTGACTGGAACGGCTGGATCGCTTTTTTCCTCCAGGCCATCACGACCCAAGCCGAGCAAAATAGTGCCCGCGTCAAAGCCATTCAGGCGCTTTACGAAGCAATGAAGCTAGCCATCCAAGAGGCCACACACTCCCAGTACACCGTGCATGTGCTCGATGCGATCTTCACCAAGCCCATCTTCCGAACCTCGGATCTGACTGCCAAACTTCATAAGGATTTCGGCATCCACGAAAAGACTGCACTCGGACTACTACGGCAGATGAAAAAGAACGGAATTTTGCGTGAGCTGAAGTCGGGGAGTGGCAGACGCCCAGCCACACTGTGCTTCCCCCGGCTGATCAATACCGCCGAAGGACGGAATGTACTGTGAACCATTTGTGGAGCGCCCATCAGCCACAAACTGGTTTGTGGAGCCTAAAACTAAATTTAAGCTCCGCAAAACCATTTATGGAGCACAGCCGCTCCACAAACCCACCATGAAAAAGACTGAAGTAAGACTGTTGCACAACCCAATGGAAGTAGCAAAATGAAACTCAAATTCAAAACCCAAGACTATCAGACAGCCGCGGTGCGTGCCGTGGTCAACTGTTTTAAGGGACAAGCTCCCGCGTCCGTGGACGCCATGCGTTACCGCATGGATCCGGGCAGTAACGACAATGTGTTTGTGGAAATCGGCAGTGGAATCAAAAACGCTGACCTGTCGTTGTGCGAGGCGACTCTGCTCACCAACATCTGCGACATACAACGCACCCAGAACCTGCCATTGTCCGATCAACTGGTTGAGACCAAGGTCGCCAAAGTCAACCTCGACATCGAGATGGAAACTGGCACCGGCAAAACCTATTGCTATATCAAGACCATTTTCGAGCTAAACCAGCAGTACGGCTGGAGCAAGTTCATCATCGTCGTACCCAGCATTGCTATTCGCGAGGGTGTGGCCAAGTCGCTCGACATCACTGCGGAACATTTCCTAGAGTTTTACCACAAGAGATTGCGTTTTTTCATCTACAACTCTAAACAATTACACCACTTGGAAAGTTTCTCGTCGTCTGCTGGTATCCAGGTCATGGTAATCAATGTCCAAGCGTTTAATGCCACTGGTAAGGATGCCCGCCGTATCTACGAAGAGTTAGATGATTTTCAGTCTCGTCGCCCGATTGATGTGATCAGCGCTAACCGCCCAATCCTGATCCTTGACGAACCACAAAAAATGGAAGGTACTGCGACCCTGAAGTCCTTAGAAGAATTTAAGGCTTTAATGGTTTTGCGCTACTCTGCCACACACAAGACCACGCACCACAAGATTTACCGCCTCGATGCACTGGATGCCTACAACCAGAAGCTGGTGAAGAAAATTGCTGTGCGTGGCATATCGGTAAAAGGGCTAGCCGGAACCAACGCTTACCTTTACCTACAATCCATCGAAATCTCCAGCAAGAAACCGCCCGAGGCGCGTGTGGAGTTTGAGCAAAAACTAGCGGGCGGCAGAATCAAACGGCTCGTGAGGAAGCTCTCCAAAGGACACAACCTGTTCGACTTGTCAAACCAACTCGATGAATATCGCCATGGTTTTGTCGTAGCCGATATCAACGCCAACCTCGACACCCTGAGCTTCACCAATGGTGTTGAGCTGACCGTTGGGGATGCAACCGGTGATGTTACTGAAGACGCACAGCGCCGTATCCAGATCCGCGAAGCCATTAAGGCACATTTCGACAAGGAACAGATGCTGTTCCCGCAAGGGATTAAGGTCCTGACCCTATTTTTCATCGACGAAGTGGCTAAGTATCGCGATTACTCTGCAGAAGATGAGAAAGGCGACTATGCGCGGATCTTTGAAGAAGAATACGGACTGTACTTGAACGAGTTGCTGGGGCAAGATGAAACGCCGTACACCAAGTACCTAAAAGGCATTTCGGCCGACAAGACCCACAGCGGCTATTTTTCCATTGACAAGAAGAACCAGCGGCTGACTAACCCCAACTTCACGCTACGAGGTGAGAACGCCGGATTCTCCGACGATGTCTCTGCCTACGACCTGATCCTAAAGGACAAGGAACGGCTGTTATCACTCACCGAGCCAGTGCGTTTTATCTTCTCCCACTCGGCCCTGCGCGAAGGCTGGGACAATCCCAATGTGTTTGTCATCTGCGCACTCAAGCACAGCGACAACACGATTTCTCGGCGTCAGGAGGTGGGGCGCGGCTTGCGTCTTTGCGTGAATCAAAAGGGTGAGCGCGTGGATCATCCGGCCACGGTGCACGATGTGAATGTGCTAACCGTAATCGCCAGTGAGAGTTATAAGGATTTTGTCGCGGCACTGCAAAAGGACATCAGCGATTCGCTGTCGGCGCGACCAAGGGTGGCAGACGCGACCTACTTCACCGGCAAGGAGCTGGCTACCTCAACTGGGTCACTGGTTGTCACGAAAGAACAGGCGGACGACATTGAGTTCTACCTGATCCAAAATGGCTATGTTGATAAAAAACGCAACATCACCGAAAAGTACCACCAAGCTAAGAAAGACGGCACACTGGCGGTGTTGCCCGGCGAGTTGGCAGAACACCCCGAACAGGTCTTCAAGCTCATCAACAGCGTTTTCAGCGACAGCCAGTTACCCGAAATCAGCGACGACCGTCGCCCCAAAAAGAACCCGATTAACGCTAACTTTCACAAGCAGGAGTTTATCGAACTGTGGAATAAGCTCAATCGCAAGGCCGCCTACAGCGTGGACTTTCATTCACCTGAATTGGTCAAGAATGCCATCACGGAACTGAATAAGTGCCTGCGCGTAACGCCGTTGCAATATACCATCCAGACAGGCGAACAAGCCGATCAGGTAAGCTATCACCAATTAAAAGGCGGTGAAGCCTTTGTGCTCAAGGAAACTGAAATAGAAACCAATATACCCTCCATACATTCGGCAGTAAAATACGACCTCATAGGCAAGATCGCTGAAGGGACGGAGCTCACGCGACGCACCGTAACTGAGATCCTCAAGGGAATCGACCACGCAAAATTTGCACAGTTCCGTAGCAATCCGGAGAGCTTTATGGCCGAGTCTATTCGCCTGATCAACGAGCAGAAGGCCACGATGCTCATCGAACACTTGGCCTACGACCCGGTTGAGGACAAATTTGACCTCGACATTTTCACTGACGGGCAAACCAAGCAGGACTTCAGCCAAGCCGGTAAAAAGCTCAACCAACACATCTACGACTACGCCATCACGGGCTCCGACATAGAAAGGGATTTTGTAAAGGAACTCGACACCAGCACGGAGGTCGTGGTGTACGCCAAATTGCCCCGTGGCTTCCTAATACCCACCCCCGTCGGCGACTACAACCCCGACTGGGCTATCGCGTTCAAGGAAGGTTTGATCAAGCACATTTATTTCGTGGCTGAAACCAAGGGATCTATGTCGTCCATGGCACTCACGAAGATCGAACATACAAAAATCGAGTGTGCGCGCAAGTTCTTCAACGAAATCAACAAGAAATACGCCCCTGAAAATGTCAAGTACGATGTAGTGAATAGCTTCGAAAAACTGATGGAACTGGTGAAATGAGTATGACCGTGGCACCAGCCCGATGGCGCAACAGTCTTGTCTCAAGGATGACAGCTCACAGAACCAAGATTTTTATGTTATAATCTAAATCCGTAATCCCTTTTTTGAGCTTACGCCACCTGGGTGAGCTAGCAACATATAAGGCTGAAGAACGATCGCAACCAGCTTCATTTCCAAAGAAAGACTGTTGCACCATCAAGCGACATGCCGATGAGCACCCGCGACCAAAGCAAATCGCAGAGGACTTGCTCAAACTCTGACATCTGGCTAAGCGCTACCCAATCAAAAAAGCCCAGCGGGAGGCATTATTGAAGCACCTATCGAAGACCGCGAAAGACACAGTCAGAAATTCAATTGACTGCATCGCCGATTATAAGGGCACGCTGAAATGACCCAATCTGAACGCACAAATGAGCATCGAAGTACGCCAACTCCGTCCGAACCTACTTGGATGCCGGTTCCGTCGCAGAGGCGATGACCGCGTTAGGTTCCCAGTTCGAGGGGCTATTGGCTGATTTCGGAAAAGCTGATGGAGACATTTTTTTTAAAGATCCTCCATTCGCACAGCTTGCGGAATTTGCCCAACGCTATAAGACTGTTGCCCGGCGGCTGGTGCCGCTCGGTGAGCCGTCATCATTACAAGGCTTCCGCGAATGCCTCCAGCGGAATTTACTCAAATGATCATGGTGGGTGCTCCCAGTCTCGCATATTGAGTATATGCGAGACTGGGAGCGGAAGCGCAATGGATAGCGCAACGAACGGGGCACATACATAACGCAGTCATTTGGCAACCGCGGCACCAGCCGATGGTGCAACAGTCTCAAATAAGTATGGAGCACACTATTTTTTTTTACATTTAACAGGAATTTTTATGACAATATACCACAGTTTTCAAAAACTGAGTTTGCTTCTACTGCTTGGTCTTAGTGTTCAAGTGGGCGCACAAACCCAAGGAGTAGAGAAGGACAGTATTTTGGTAGGCTCCATCCAAGATTTGTCGGGTCCTGGTGCTAGTTATGGCAAACAAGCACGCTTCGGTATGATGCTACGAGTTGACGAAATCAACGAACAAGGGGGTATCCACGGAAGGAAATTGATTCTTAAAGTTGAAGACTCAGGGTACGACCCTAAAAAAGCTTTGTTAGCCGCCCAAAAATTGGTCAATCAGGACAAAATTTTTATCATGTTAGCCCACATAGGCACCACCACCAATTTGGCGACCATGCCAGTGCAGTTTGAGAAAAATGTCATCAACTTCATGCCACTAGCCGCGGCTAGGCAAATGTACGAACCCTTTCATAAATTAAAATTCGCTCTGCTCGCGACTTACTATGATCAGATGCGTGCGGCGGTCCCCGTTTTGGTCAAAGAAAAAAACGCCAAAGTCGTCTGCACCTTATACCAAGACGATGAATTTGGCTTAGAAGTAGCCACTGGTGGCGAAGACGGCTTAAAAAAACTCGGCATGACTTACGCTGAAAAAACCACCTACAAACGAGGTGCTACTGATTTTTCTTCGCAAGTTGCCAAATTAAAATCCAGCCATTGTGATTTTGTGGTGCTAGGTACCATTCTTCGAGAAACCATAGGTACCTTATCAGAAGCTAAAAAGATTGGATTTAACCCAGTTTTTCTAGGTAGCAATACATCTTATACCGACCTCATTCACAAATTAGGTGGCAAAACGGTAGAAGGATTTTACGCGACCATGACCACTCAAAATCCCTATACGGATGATATTTCCGAACCTATTCGCCTTTGGGCTAATAAGTACAAAACCAAGTTTAATGAAGATCCTAATGTGATTTCTGTGTATGGCTATACCATTATGGATATCTTTGCTTTAGCCACCTCAAAAGTTGGCACCGATTTGACAACCGAAAACTTTATCAAAGCCATGGATACGCTCCAAATTCCTAGAGACATTTTTGGTGGTCCTGAGATTTCGTTTGGACCTACCAAACGCTTAGGAAGTGATGAGTCTAGGATTTCGCAAATTAAAGACGGGAAATGGGTAGCCGTGTCTAATTACACCAAACCTTGATGGGCGGAACCTTTTATCTCTGAAAAACTGTTGCACCGACGGTTGGTGTCGCTCGGTAAACTGTCATCATTACAAGGCTTCCGCGAATGCCTCCAGCGGAATTTACTCAAATGACCATGGTGGGCGCTCCTGATCTCGCATATACTCAATATGCGAGATCAGGAGCGGAAGCGCAATGGATAGCGCAACGAACTTAAGCACATACATAACGCAGTAATTTGGCAGTTTAGCCGATGGCGTAGCTGTCGGTGCAACAGTCTTTAGCCTGATAGTTCCCAAGGTAAGACTGTTGCACAGCTCGTCTGAGTTGTGCAAAGATCTTTGTTTGATGATACCACATACGCTTTCTACTAAACTGTGCACCTGGAGTGCTTATAAAATTGTAACAGAAAAAAACTCCTAGGTCATTGTTCAATTTGCCCCAGTTTTCCACTCCCACAGTTGGAGGATCATGGGTTCTAGGTTTTGCGTTTAAATAAGAAATCAGGCCCAGAACGGCACATAGCTCCGGTAGCGGGTGGAGATTTGGGAGGGATCTGCGACTTTGATCTTTTCCCCGTCCAATCAGGAGTGTTTATGCTATAATCAAACTTGTAATTCCCTTTTTGAGACCATTGCGCCACTGACTGTACTGCCAAATGACTGCCTGATATGCTTCACCCCGGATGAACACCTAAGTATATTCCGCTGGTTGCGCATAGCCTTGTAATTTGGCAGTTCGCCTGAGGTTGTACAAAGATCTATTTTTAGCAACCTTGTCCATGCCACTCATCGCACTGTTGGTACTCAGACCCGTTGCTTCCGTTCTCATTCTTTTGGGCTTGTGCTTTGCGGGTGCTTTAGCTTACTTTCAATTGGCGGTAACACCTCTGCCGCACATTGAATTTCCTACGATATCCGTGAGTGCCTATATTCCAGGCGCCAGCCCAGAAACGATGAGCAACACGGTCGCAACACCACTGGAACGGTTTTTAGGCACCCTAGAAGGCATTCGCGAACTTTCGTCTAACTCTTCTCAAGGGAGCACCCGTGTATCCATTCAGTTTAATCCTGAAAAAGATGTAAGCTTAGCAGAGAAGGAAGTACAAGCCGCTTTGCAAGCCGCCAGCTCTTCTTTATCAGCAGATCTACCTAACCCACCCACTTACCGTAAGGTCAACCCAGCGGATACCCCCATCCTTATTCTGGCTTTGATGTCTTCAGTGGTTAGTAGAGGTGAAATGTACGATTTAGCCACTACGACTTTAGGACAAAAATTATCCCAAATTCCGGGTGTCGGTCAGGTTACTTTTAACGGCGGTGCCTTGCCAGCCGTGCGCATCGATATATACCCCGAAGTTCTAGAGCTTTATAAAATATCTTTAGAAGAGGTCCGCCTCGCGGTCTTAGCCAACCATTCAAACCGGCCGAAAGGCATTATAGAACACTCAGACAAAAGTTGGCGTATTACCAGCAATAGCCATCTGACAAATGCCCAAGACTATGCCTCTATCATCGTTCGTTACCAAGATGAAAAACCCATCTATTTACGCGACTTAGCTCGCGTTTATCAATCGGTACAAGATTTAAAAAATACGGGTTTGGTCAACGCCACCCCAGCAATTTCTATTTCCATCTACAAACAAGCCAACGCCAATGTCATTGAGACCATAGACAAAATCAAAGAGCGCATGCCTCAATTTCAATCCATGTTGCCAGCAACCGTGGAGTTGCAAGCGGTACTCGATAGAACGACCAACTTGCGGGCATCTATCAACGAAATGCAAAAGGCTTTTCTATGGGCTTTGTTCTTGGTCATCGCCATCGTAGGCATTTTTTTGAAAAGACTAACCGCTACTGCGGTGGTCATTTTCATTGTGCCAGCCACTCTGGCCACCACGGCGGTAACTATGTACTTCTTGCAATTTAGCCTCAATAACTTATCTATTTTGGCTCTGATCATCGCGATTGGATTTGTCATTGACGATGTCATCGTCGTGATCGAAAATATTTGTCGCAAAATAGATAGGGGCTTGGCTCCTCAAGAAGCAACCATTTCCAGTATGCAGGAAATTGGCTTTACGATTATAGGTATTAGTCTGGCTTTATGCGCAGTATTCTTACCCATTTTGTTAATGGGAGATATTTTGGGACAACTATTACACGAGTTTTCTGTGATCATTATATCTAGCGTCATCGCTTCCATGCTGATTGCCATCACCCTCACGCCAGCCCTATGTGCCCAATGGTTATCCAAACGCGCACATCCGCCGTCAAAACCACGCATAGGCTCAAAAGCTTGGAGAACGATCAGCCATCTAAGCCAAAAAATCTTGTTGTGGCATTTACGACACCAGTATATCGCTTGGCTGGCACTCCTTTCCTTAACCGCAGGCAGTTATTTTTTGTTTCAACAACTCGATAAAATATTCTTTCCTCAGCAAGATACTGGACGCATTTTTGTGGTAACCCGAGCCGAACAAGGTAGTTCTTTCCAAAATATGCAAAGAACCTTAGAACAAGTGGTGGACATCGTACAACAAGACCCCGCCGTTGAGTATGTCAGCGGCAATGCTGGCAGTGGAGGTACAGCCACCATGGCCATTAGCTTAAAACCGCTGAAAATCAGGCAAGAGTCGGTACAAAAAATCATCAGTCGATTGCGCTTAAAACTCAATGCCATCGCCGGATTGCGTACTTTTTTAGTAGCCGGTCAAGATATGCGTATGGGAGCAATTGTCTCTAACTCCGAATTTCAGTACACCGTGAAAGCCGACAGTTTAGAAGAGCTTCGCCGTTTCAGTCCACTGATTCGTAAAACCTTAGGTCATTTACCTGAACTAACCGATGTGGATTCAGAATACGAAGACAACACCACCTTGACCTATTTGCACATTGATAGAGACGCCCTAAGCCGGTATGGCTTAAGCCTCAACTCGGTGTTAGCTTATATGCAGAATGCTTTTACGCAAAGACTCATTGCTGTCATATACAACCCACTCAACCAATACCGCGTGGTGCTAGGGGTTGGGGAAAAATACTGGCAGGACGCATCGATCTTAGAGCAGATCAACTTACCCAATTCCCAAGGTGAATTGGTGCCTCTCACCAAAGTGGTACGCATACAACCCAAATTACAAAGCCAAACCGTCAGCCATGAAGGAGGTGTCCCCTCTAACACCTTTAGCTTTAATTTGGCTGACCAAGTCAGTTTATCAACAGCTTTAAATGCCATTCGACAAGCCATAGACGACTTAAACTTGCCAAGCTCTATTCGCAGTATTTACTCAGGGAGCGCCAACGCCTTGCAACGCTCCTTGGCCACTCAACCCCAATTTATAGCTTTGGCCTTAGTCGTTTTATTCATCGTATTGGGCATACTCTACGGCAATTTATGGCACCCCTTTTCGGTATTATCCACCTTGCCTATTGCCGCATTCAGTGCTTTTTTGGGTTTGTTGGTGAGTAATACCGCATTTTCCGTCATTACTTTCATTGCCATGATGTTGTTGGTCGGGAGCTCGATGAAAAATGCCATCCTCATCAACGACAAAACTTTACAGCTCCAACAACTGGGGTTTTCCATCCACCCAGCAGTCTTTCTCGCCACCAAACAACGCATGCGACCTATGCTCATGACCACTATCGCCTCTAGTTTAACGGCACTACCCTTGATTTGGGGGTACAATGAGGGAGCTGAAATCAGGCATCCCTTAGGTTACACTATGCTTATTGGGTTGTTCATGAGCCAATTGATGACTTTATATTTTACACCCTGCATCATCGTTTTTGTCGAACAATCCCGCCGCTACTTCAGATCCGTCCAGCGCCATGGCAAACTGTATCTCCCAAGATGACCCGTCTAAGCTCAATCTTTACCATCGCATAATGCCTTACTGGATACTCTTTTTTATGGTAGGTACCTTGGTGGCTTGTCAAGTGCCCAAGTTACCCGCACCAGCCGACCTATCCTCCCCTTTACAATTACGCGCTTATGCCGACAAAATCGTCAATCCACAGCAGATCGACCATGACCAGCTTCATTGGTGGAGACATTTTGGCGACGCAGAACTCAACGATTTACAAACGCTATTATCTAAACACTCGCCTAACCTAGAAATTTTAGCGGCTCAAATTCGTGCCGCCACAGCTTTGGTCGCCAGTACCAAGGCGAATCCATACCCTGTAGTCAACCTAAGTACTTTCTCTTCTATCAGTAGCAATGCCAATACAGAGGCTTTGGTACGCAACTTTCAACCTAGTATCCCGATTTCTTGGCAAGTAGATGTCTGGGGACAAAACGACAAAAAAGTCCAACTCAATCAATCTGAAGTCTCCGCCCTACAAGCTGATTTTACCAGTGCCAAACTAGCCGCACAAAGCGATTTAGTACAGCTTTATTTTAACTTGAGAGCTTTGGATTATCAAACTTACCTCCAAAAGAAACTATGGCTTGCCTACCAACAAGCTGAAGCCGCGGTCTTGGCAAAACACCGCCTAGGCACAGCCTCTAGCTTAGATGTGGTGGTTTTACAAAAGCAAACGCAAACCCTAGCAACACACATTTTGGACTTACAAACCGCGCGCGCACAAACTGAGCACGCCATGGTGGCATTGGTCGGTAAAACCCCGGCTGAACTGTCGATCCCGGCATGGCATGAGGACAAAGCCATGCAAAGCATTTCCCCCCTCCCCCCACTACCCCAAGAGATTCAAGCCGATATTTTAACCCGGCGCCCAGACTTACAAGCCGCCCAGTGGCGCGTACAAGAAGCTCATTTACAGCTAGGCATAGTACGCGACACATTCTTCCCTACCGTCAATTTTTCTTTGGCGCTAGGTTATCGATCGAACCAACTCGCCAACCTCGTCAACGCCAGCAATACCTTTTGGTCACTAGGAGCCAACTCCTTAACTACCCTATTTGACTCTCAAGCCCGCCAAGCCAATTGGCAAATAGCTTATGCCAACTGGGAAAAATCCATAGCATTCTACCGTCTGCTCGTGATCAGTTCCTACCAAGCTTTAGAAGACAACCTAGTCAGCTACCAAAACCTCAGCTTAGAAATACCCTCAAGCCAACGCGCCTTAGAAGCCAGTGAAAAATACTTAAACCTCATCCAACAACAATACCACTTAGGTTATTTAGATGTCTTTGCCCTAACCACCGCCAAAACGCAATACGCCAACGACCAGCTCCGCCATTACACAGTACTCAACCGTTTGCGCCTGACTGCCAGCCAATTGCTAGCACAGGGACTTATGTTACCTATACCTTGACTAGACCCAAGCTCCCCATACCTAAGACGGTAGTGCCATCAGCTGGTGCCGCTCGACGAGCTGTCAAAGTACAAGGCTGGAGGGAACACGCAACCAGCTTCATTTCCGAAGAGGATCATGGTGGATGCTCCCAGTCTCGCATATTGAGTATATGCGAGACTGGGAGCGAAAGCACCATGGATAGCACAACGAACTGGAGTACATACATAATGCAGTCATTTGGTAGTGCAGTAGGTTGCGCAACAGTCTTCACAATGTTATTCCAACTCTCTAACCATCTCTTCCTCGTTCATGTGCAACAGTCTTCTTATAGGTGTGTTTGCGGGAACTAACCAGCAAGCTCACCGGCGGCCATGGAGCGCAACGGAATTGCCACCGGTGCAACGCCCCTTGTTATGTGCCGGTCTTGAGTTCAAGGTTAGGCTGATAAATCTCTGGCAGACGCTCTTTGATTATTTCTACATATTTTACTTCTATTTCTATGCCAGTAAAATGATAACCAAGCTGCTGAGCGGCTACTCATGTTGTACCACTCCCGGCAAACGGATCTAAAACAATGTTCTCTTTAGATTTTGGAACTAATGTAAGTATTAACTTTTTATCAACTCCAGTGGCTTGACAGTACAGTGTGCGAATTTTTTTTTCGGATTTATTATAATAACCTTCGAAAATATTCGATTGAAAAGAGCCGTCTTCGTTGATTGTCTTAAATACACCAACACCTGTTTCTTGAAGCGTTTCCCAATAGTTGTTAAGAAGTGGTTTCTGAACTAACACAATGGATTCCCACTCGTTCCTGAAACAGGTATGCCAGCCATCCCATTTTTCCGCATCAGGATGGTTCATTTTTTCAAGTTTGCTATTGAGGTTTAGTCCTTTGGGAATACCAGAATGCCTACGGTAAACCAGAATATCTCGCGTATAAAACCCTACATCTTCCAGCGCAACTTGGATATGCGCCGCTGTCCTAGTGCTATTGAACACAGCAACGGGAGCGCCATGCTTACAAACCCTAAACAACTCTCGGCCCCATTGTTTACACCAATTGGTGTATTCAATAGTATTTTCCTGATTTCGTTCGTACCATCTAGCATTGCGTACTCCCCCCGCCAGTCCACTGCCGTAGGGTATATTTTTAACTAAAGTTTTACTGTCTTTGATTCGCTCTAGCCGCCGATTGATTTCCTTATTATCCCACTTGCGACCAATAAATTCATAGTTGTATGGCGGATCGGTGATACATGCCGCCATGGAGTCATTTGGCATTTCAGACATTACGGATACACAGTCACCTAAGATTATTTGATCTAAGTAATTCATGATCAACCCCTGGTAATAAAGAAGGTTTTTTGGTCGCTGTGGCAACGAAACCATTGATACAGATCAAAACCCGTCCTTCCCTTTAAATAATCGAATGTTGCCATTCCCGTGTAAACAGACCATCCACCTGCCTTGCAAGCTGTCATTGCAGACGGAAGATTATCTTCTCAAGACTGTTGCACAACCTCGACGAACTACCAAAGTGCAAGGCTTAGCGGAACGCAACCAGCGGAATTTACTCAAATGTAAATGAGCTGGTGAGTACCGCATAACGCAGTAATTTGGTAGTGCAGTCGGTTGTGCAACAGTCTTTTCTCGAAGACATAGAAACACAGGTCGATAACCATTCTCTTTCAGAAGGTATCCATACTGCTTGAACTTTTTCAAAGTTCCAGAATCACCGGAACCTACTCTATGTGTCAATAGCGTCCGTTCCGAGAACCAAGTAGCACAGTTCGTTACCACCCAATCTTAGAGCGCCGCTGAAATAAGAGCAAGTATTCTTGCAAAGTTCTACCACCAGAAGTTGCCAACACATTCCTAACTGCCTTCCCCAAAACTGTTTGTTTTCACGCTCCAACTCTTGCGTGATGCCAAATATCTCCATCAAAACATCTGTGGAGTCATCGTCATCCTCATAAACCTTATCGGAGAAGTTGCCTTGATATTTTTTGAGGATGTCTGAGAGATTTTTGTCAATGTCACTATGAGTCATAGTTATCCTTTTTGATTTTATGGTCAAGACTGTTGCACCTCGCGTGAGAGCGCGAAAGGTATGCGTTCCTTTGCCTGAACGAGGGGACAAGCAAGAGCCGTGGGAGCAAGAAAACGACCACTTTTTTGCGTAATCTGGTTTAAAAGCTATAGCGATACACCCGGGTATTTCTTGCTACAAAGCCCATACCTTGGTATAATTTGTGGGCTATTTCCCGGTCCGGTCTGGAGGTTAAATCTACATCCACTGCCCCCCATTCTTTAGACAGTTCCAAGGCTTTTGAGACTAATTTCTTGCTTATACCAAAACCACGCATTGTCTGATCAACCACCACATCGTTGATATGCGTGCGCAAAGCCGTTAGGTTAGCGTGTTGAATCAAGTTCAGCATTCCGACAATTTCCCCTTGATAGCGTGCCACTATTAAAGTTACATTCGAATTGCCTAGAAGCGTCTTTATGTAGCCCAAGCTAGGGGGAGGGCGACTCGACAATTGCGGTATCAGGCTTTGGGAAGCCTGCCAAAATTCTTCGGCTTGCTCGGGTTGCACAGCAGATATTTCAAAGAGATCCGCCCATTTCTGGGTTAATATTTCTAGGTCATCTCTGGTATTAACCCCTCTCCAAGTCACATTTTCTTTAGGCATGCGTAGGCTACGCACGGGCCATGCGCGTTCTCGAGCCAAACTGGCTATATCCGTCAAATAGTATTCATTTTGTTGGTTGTGGGGTGTCAGTAGAGGAATGAGTTGTTGCAGACAGCCCTTCGGTGCACACAAAATACCCGTATTGATGTGGTTGATGGTTTTTTCCTCTGGACTAGCGTCTTTTTCCTCTACGATGGTTTGAATATTGCCCAAGCGGTCTTCAACCACCCGACCATATCCATAAGACTCGTACACCTCAGCGGTTAAAAACACTAGGCTATTTTCTTGTTGTGATTGCTGTACCAGTTGGCGGCACCAAGATAGGTCGATGAGTGGCACATCCCCGTATAACACCAAACAATGGTTTGCCGGATCAAGTTTGGCTAAACTAGCCCGCACCGCGTCTCCAGTGCCTCGGGGTACGGGTTGCTCAACAAATTGAATAGGCTCAAACTCCTCCAGCGAGGAACGCACTTGTTGTTGCTCAAAACCCACCACCACCAACAAGTTTGCAGGGTGTAATTTTTGGGCAGTTCGGATGACATGATGAAGTAACGGTATTCCCGAAAGCTCGTATAAGACTTTAGGTAAACTCGGCTCCCCTGCTTTTTGCATACGCTTGCCTTGTCCAGCCGCTAAGATCACAATATCTAAGCCATTCATATACTCCCCCTACCCCTGCATTTGTTGCCACATTTGCAAATCCCGTTCAGCCGTCCAGATTCTGGGGTGCTTAATGCCACTTGCTTCATCATAAGCCCGACTGACATCAAAAGGCAAACAATGTTCATACAAAAAAACCTTAGCAAACACTGGGTCCATTTGTTGTCTGGTAAGTTCCATCGCTTGTTTAAGATTGAGTTGTTGTTGGACGGCTTGTTGGGCACTTTGCCACAAAATCTCAATCCACCTTTTGGTAAAATCTAGTCCTCGATTGACTTCTACAGACCCGCTTAATGCCGTACCTCGCCCTGGCACCAAGTGTTCCGGGGACAATAATCGCAATTGCTCTAAAGTATGGGGCCATTCTGCCAATTGGGCATCCCCAGTATAAACACCGGCGTCGCACTCTACCAAATCCCCACTAAACAATACCCTTTCACTTTCCAGCCAAACAATCGTATCACCACGCGTATGGCCAGCCCCTGGGTGCCAAATTTCTACCGTGATACCCCCTAAATCCACACGCAGGGCGCTATCTCTGCCAACCGCTTTGGCACTGCCGCCAATAACCAAGGTTGGATAAGTCAAGCCTGGGATACTATCCACCCCACGAAACAACCTAGGAAACCTCTCAATTTCACTGCGCATATCTTGTGCGCCGCGTTCTTGAATCATTTCCCAAGTGGGGTAACTGGCAATAATCTCCGACAAGCCTTCGGCAACAAATCCTTGAGCACCCAATACCCGCACCGCATGGTAATGCGATAAAACAATATACTTAATCGGCAAATCACTAATTTGGCGAATTTCTTGGATCAGCTTTTGGGCCATCTCTGGAGTCGCAGTACAGTCGCAAACCAAAATAGCCTTTTGACCTATAATGACCCCTGAATTAGGGTCACCTTCGGCGATATAAGCCCAACAATGGGGGCTCATCTGAACAAGTTTAATATTTTGTTCACCCCAATCCGCTTGACTGGCAAATGTTTTATTCATAAAAGTCCTAACTACAATGATCCATAAAAGACGGTTGCACCATCGGCTGGTGCAACCGTCTTTTCATTATATCCTAAAAACTGTTGCTTCCTGCACACTTCACTCACCATGTCTGCAAACCACCTTCTCCTATAGGCTAAACCCGCCCTAAGGCAGTGATTGGTAGCCGGCCGCCATGCCACAACGCTGATAACCCCAGCATACTCCTTCGATTTAGCTGTCTCTTGAGGCTTTTTTTCTCTCATGCCCTTTTAAATGTTTTTTGCGTAGCCGAATATGTTTAGGTGTCATCTCGACCAATTCGTCGTCTTCAATAAATGCCACCGCAAACTCTATACTTAGATCTAATGGAGGAGTAATTTTGATAGCATCCTCTTTCCCACTGACCCGAAAATTGGTCAATTGTTTGGTGCGTGTGGCGTTAACTACCAAATCATTGTCTCGACTATGAATGCCCACAATCATGCCTTCATACACCCGATCACCATGGGTGACAAACATCCGTCCTCTATCATCTAGTTTACCTAAAGCGTAATTGACCACCACCCCCTCATCCATGCTGATAAGTACACCGTTTTTGCGACTAGGAAGCTCGCCTTTGTAGGGGGCGTATCCATGAAAAATACTGCTACTTAAACCAGTGCCCCGTGTAATATTCATAAATTCGGTGTGAAATCCGATCAGTCCTCGTGCGGGAATTAGATATTCTAGGCGCACTCGGCCGATAGTATCCACTTGCATATTCGCCAATTCTCCCTTCCTTTCGCCTAAAATTTGCATGAGCGTACCTTGGCTTTGTTCCTCAATGTCTATAACCAGCAACTCTATGGGTTCATACATTCCATCAGCGCGCGGTTGTAAGACTACGCGTGGTTTAGAGACCGCTAGCTCGTAACCTTCTCGACGCATATTCTCCATCAGTATGGTGAGGTGTAATTCTCCTCTCCCAGACACCTCGAATACCCCGTCCTCCTCGGTTATATGCATTCTTAACGCCACATTGGTTTGTAGTTCTTTCTCTAAGCGATCGCGCAGATGACGGCTGGTCACAAATTTACCATCCTTACCTGCGTACGGAGAATTATTCACACAAAAGTGCATACTTAAAGTAGGAGGATCGACCTGCAAATTGGGCAAGGGTCTTGGATCGTCTATATCCGTAATGGTTGCCCCTATGGAAATTTCTTCCAAGCCACTGAGCAATACTATTTCTCCCGGACCAGCTTCTTCTATAGAGACTCTTTCTATACCCTGAAAATGCCAAATTTGACCGATTTTTCCATTATTGGCCACTCCACCCACACCGTGCACCACAGACACCAGACTGTTGGTTTTGACAATCCCTTGGCTGACTCGACCGATGGCAATGCGTCCGACATAGCTAGAGTAATCTAAGGAACTGATCTGCAATTGTAAAGGCGCGTGTTCATCACCTTGAAATGTACTAGCATGCCCCACAATCGTGGCAAATAATGGATCTAAATCAGTACCCCACGCTTCACCATCTGTACCTCTTTCTAAGGAAGCCCAGCCATTAAGACCTGACGCATAGACGATAGGGAAATCTAATTGTTCCACCGTTGCCTGTAAATTATCAAACAAGTCAAATACCTCATTGATCACTTGATCAATGCGCACCCCTAATCTATCCACCTTATTAATCACGACGATCGGTTTAAGACCTAAAGCCAAAGCTTTTTGTGTGACAAAGCGTGTTTGGGGCATAGGTCCCTCCACCGCGTCTATCAACAGCAGTACTCCGTCCACCATCGACAAAGCTCGTTCAACTTCACCACCAAAGTCAGCGTGTCCTGGAGTGTCTACAATATTTATCCTAATCTCGTTCCAGTCCACGGCACAATTTTTGGCTAAGATGGTAATTCCGCGTTCTTTTTCCAAAGGATTACTATCCATAATGCGTTCTTGTGACGCTTGATTCTTGCGTAGGGCTCCGCTTTGTTTCAGCAGTTGATCGACTAAAGTGGTTTTACCATGATCGACATGGGCTATGATGGCTATATTTAATATTTTATTGGACATAGAAAAAGATTGATTGAACAAGCTCGAAAAATGTTGATTACCATTATTTTCCGATGGTTATTGGGTTTTCAGGGTGTCTGATAACATCCTTCTGTAGCTCATTCCCATAATGAGGATTTGGCACCGACGGCTCACCGAGCGGCGTAGCCGTCGGTGCCAAGGTCTCTTTATATGCGAGAATAGCGAGCCTAGGTGTAACCGCGGCGTAGCCGATGGTGCAACAGTAAGACTGTTGCACAACTGGTTACACTGCCCAATTACTGCGTTATGTATGTGCCTCAGTTCGTTGCGCTATCTATTGCGCTTCCGCTTCCAGTCTCGCATATACTCAATATGCGAGACTGGAAGCGCCACCAGCTCATTTACATCCGAGTAAATTCCGTTGGTTGCGTTCGCTCCAGCCTTGTAATTATACAGCTCACCGAGCGGCGTAGCCGATGGTACAACAGTCTTACAGTCTTAACGCAGTAATTTTACAGTGTAACCGACGGCAAAGCCCTAGGTGAAACAGTCTTATTTTAGTTACGGAAACAAGCCATCGACAGAGGAACTGGGGGCTAACATGGGAAACCAAGATCAAGGTATCCGCTCATTTAAGCATCAGTTCGAAGGATTTGATGCCGCTGAGGGTCCTAGGCTGGCGGCCCGGATGCAATGTTCCGCTGACCTTTACAAAAGCCCCGTCCTTCATGTGAGCTTTGTCAGCCTGCTCGTATTGCTCGGCGGTTAGAGTGGTGCGCGCCCGCACCAACTCGTCACCATCTGCCATGAGCAATCGGAGAATCACATCACCCACACGCCTGCCATCCTGTCCGATGACACCCTCCAGCTGTTCAACCGTAGCCAGGAAGACATCCTCAAGGTCTTTCTCCTCTGGGCGAAGCGCACGGCGCACTTCTTCAATGCGGTGGAAATAATCATGCTGAATGCGGATCATCGATACCCGCCCCTCGTTCGCTGGTTTGGGAATCGCCGATGCCCAAGTGATGCCAATCTCGACCGAGTTCTTGAGCGTTGAGTCCTCAAAACGCGCGAGTGCCTCACACAGATTCGAAGACACGACCGGGTTTTGGCCATTCTTAGTGGCTTCGACAAAGGTGTCCAAAGCATCGGTTTCGATCGCCGTAACGAGTTCTCCCAAGGCTTTGCGTAAGGTGACTATCGTGCGCCGGCCGAAAGGTGCATCAAACCATGTAGCCTGCACACCCAAACCCTGCACGGGGCATGACACATTCAGCACGAAGCTCCCATGCTGGGTGTGCCGAAACTTAGCAGTTTCGAGAAACTGCTGGGACTCTGCCCGGTTTAGTCGCGGATAATGCGCCTGCGGCTTCAAAACGGTGCAGGCAGATGCCAGCAACAGTTGTTGGGCGCCGGTTATCATCGAGCCAACGAACACGAGGGGTAGCGACCTCTCATCAAGTCGCGGTGTCGTCACGCGAAAAGCAATGGCATCATCCCCTACTTCCAGAAGATTTTTGATGACCGCCTGTGCGCTTCGACCTTCCATCACGGCGAGTTTGTCCACGACCAACATGACGGCTTCGGAGTAATCTGGCGCTGTCGTGTCCATCGGAAACACCAATTGCCGCCCCTTGAAGTGAGGGTTGGTCATCACATAAAGCCGGTCTTGAACAGCTTCCGTCAACAAAACCCAACCTTGATCCTTGGCATAATCGCGCAGGTCGGTCGGGGGAATGAACGGTTCAAGATTCATACAGCAGAAGGATAACAAGGATAATCGCAACGAGAAAGCCGGCTAGCTATCTCAGTGAGAGCCTCTGGGGTGAATCTCTGCACCTTCGGCAGATACACAGTCACACCACTGCTATTGCCAGTAGCGGGAGCCCGGCGCAGGCTCTGCCAATAGGCGCACTTGCGAAGCACCAATTCATCCTCTGAATGCGTTAACCACTTCTGCGCGTCCGCTGGAAGAAACAGCACCACGAGGATGCGCGGTACGCTAACTTTAGCCATCTCACATCGGGGTCTGCCCCTTGTCGTTTTGTTACAACTATCTTCATTCAGATAGAGGCAGACTCAGTTTGCGGCAATAACCTCTTTGGACACAAGCAACCAGCCTCGATGGCCCCTAAACCAACAAAACGCCCTTCATGGTACACCGATATTTGGGAGCAGTTGGTGTCCTCTACCATAAACTTTTTACCTTGTAAAAAACTTTGAAGTTGCTCGTTATTTAATTGCCAACGCGGTAACTGCTTGAATAGGCTATCCAAAGGCAATATACAAGCTCGACGCTCTTCTTCCGTTAGTTTCTGTAAATTCTCAAAGCTAACGGCTTGATCTATTTGAAAAGGGCCGCATTGTACTCGCCTTAAGGAGGCTAAATAGCCATAGGTACCCAGAAATTGGGCCATATCTTCGGCTAAGGTACGAATATAAGTACCTTTACTACATTGAACACTAACAACCAGTCTGCGCCCTAATGAAGATGGAGTGATTTCGGCAAGTTCTAATTGCAAGATTTCGATTTTACGCGGGGTTCTTTCAACAGTCTCTCCTCTTCTTGCATAAACATACAATGGTAACCCATTTTTTTTGAGGGCACTATACATAGGAGGTGTTTGCCAAATCGTTCCCAAAAATTTCAGCTTTAACTCATCCATTTTACTAGGGTGAAAATCGACGACCGCTTGGTTGATCATCTCTCCTTCAGCATCCGCGGTAGAAGTTTGATACCCTAACTGTATAACCGCCTGATAAGTTTTGGTGGCATCTAAGGCCAGTTGGCTATAGCGCGTAGCATACCCCAGAAGTATAGGCAATATCCCCGTGGCCATAGGATCAAGGGTACCCGTGTGCCCGGCCTTAGATATCTTCAATAAACTTTTCAGCTGTTGCAATGCTTGATTGCTGGAAATATGTGAACATTTGTCCAACAATAATACGCCAGAGAAGGATGGATCCACGATTTGATATAGTTAAGACTGCTTTACACAGTCTTAAAGTTAAAGTTCAGGTTAATTTTATCGCCTTGTCTATGAGTGCCTGCATTGCCCTAGATTTTTCTAGGGTAGCGTCAAATTCAAAATAAAGTCGAGGGATCGTGTGTAATGTGAGTCTTTTGAATAGATGTTTTCTGATGATGTTGCTAGCCGCATTCAAAACTTTGGTAATAGTTGCCTCGTCACCTTTCAACAATGAAAAATACACTTTGGCAGTAGAATAATCAGGGGCAAGTTTAATATCTTGAATAGACACAAACAACAAACGCGGATCTTTTAATTCCAAAACTAAAATTTCTGCAATATCCTTGGCTATTTGCGTAGCCACTATTTCTGAGCGAATTGGTTTTGGCATGATTATCAACAATTGACAAAAAATAGATAAGTTTACAACCCATTCAGATGTAGCGATAACTAAGGTCCTTACCTCTGTTGCACAAGGGTCATACACTGCCAAATTACAGCGTTATACGACTTAACCCTAGCTGAATATCCTTCCGCTGTTCTGCAAAGCCTAAGCTTGTGGTTGACAAGAGTTTATCCGAATGTGTGCAACAGTCTTTGTTTAGTTACTCGATACTACGCGACACTTCTGTTACCTCAAAAAACTCGATTTTATCTCCCACTCTAATATCCTTGGCATTTTTTAGGCTCAAGCCACATTCAAAACCTTCTTTTACCTCCCTCACATCCTCTTTAAACCTCTTCAAACTCTCAGGCTCAGTAGTCGAGATCACCAAATTATCTCTAATTAAACGCACCCTTGCTGTTCTCTTGATAATTCCATCAATCACAAAACAACCTGCCACCAATACAGTTTTTCCTACACGGAATAAGTCTCTCACCTCTGCAGTGCCGATGATTTGTTCCTTAATTTCAGGCGATAACAAACCGGACATGATGGATTTAACGACATCAACGACCTCATAAATAATATTGATAAAGTGTATTTTAATACCTTGATTCTCGGCAAATTTACGCACATTAGCGTCTGCCCGGGTTTTAAACCCGATAATGATAGCCTTAGAAGCTATGGCTAAATTCACATCACTCTCGGAGATACCTCCTACACCAATATAAACAATTTGTACACGCACTTCGTCCATGGACAATTCATTTAATACTTTAGCCAGTGCATCGTGCGTACCTTGCACATCTACTTTGGCGACAATGGGTAAAACTTGTGATTTATCCACACCCGAGGCAACCAAAGATAAATCTGGCTTATCGTTGATGCGTGCCTGCCTCATTTCGCTACTACGAAATGTGGCAATTTCTCTAGCTCGTCGTTCATCCGCCAACACCCAAAATGTATCTCCAGGTAAAGGAACACCATTCAAGCCATGTATTTCAGCCGGTATAGAGGGTCCTACACTTTTAATATCATGTCCTATTTCATCGTTAATGGAGCGTACTCGACCATAGGTTTGACCAGCTAATACCACATCTCCCACTTTTAAAGTGCCGGATTGTACCAATAAAGAGGCTACTGCACCACGACCTCTATCTAACTTAGCTTCTAATACCAGCCCCTTAGCCATGGATTGAACGGGTGCTTTCAATTCCAAAACCTGAGCTTGTAACAATAAAATTTCCACCAATTCATCGATACCTTGACCTGTTTTGGAAGACACTCCTATGCAGGGGCTAGTACCCGAAAGCTCTTCGATCAAAACACCCGCTTGTAATAACCCAGATTTGACTTTCTCTATATTGGCATTGCCTTTATCGATTTTAGTAATCGCTACCACAATAGGCACATTAGCGGCTTGAGCGTGTCGAATCGCTTCCTGAGTTTGTTGCATCACACCATCATCCGCCGCCACCACCAAGACCACAATGTCTGTAGCTTGAGCTCCGCGAGCACGCATAGCTGTAAAAGCCTCGTGCCCAGGTGTATCTAAAAAAGTGACCATCCCATGGTCAGTGGTAACATGGTAAGCACCAATGTGTTGCGTAATTCCACCGGACTCTCCCGCCGCCACTCGAGTGCGTCGTATATAGTCTAACAAAGAAGTTTTTCCGTGGTCAACATGTCCCATTACCGTAATAATAGGCGCTCTAGGCTCTAACACCGCCTCCATCGCCTTAGTTTCTTCCTCTGTAAATGCTTCAGGATCATCCAATTCTGCAATCACGGCTTTGTAGCCCATTTCTTCTACCACTATCATGGCCGTCTCTTGGTCCAAAGGTTGGTTTATGGTGGCGAGTTGTCCTAACTTCATCAAATGTTTAATAACTTCAGCCGCTTTAACAGACATTTTATGAGCCAAATCAGAAACCGTAATAACTTCAGGTATATGAACCTCAATAGTTTGTTTATCAGGCGCAACAATCGCCATTTTATGGGTATTAGCCCCTCCTATATTTTTCTTGCCCCGACCTCCACCAGCCCCTCGGATACGCCAAGTTTCTCTCTGTTCTACATCAAAAGGGTCATTCTTCTTGATAGATTTGCGGGGTCTCCCCTCATCTTGCCAATGTGCATTCGCATTTTTATGTGGCTTATTATCCTTAGGGGCTTCACTGACCGTAGTTTTCTCAGAGACTACGGGTTTTTTAGGAACAACGGTCGTTGCTGATTTATGGATGGTTCCTTTAATTCCAACCGACGAAGAAACTTTTTTATCCTCAACCTTACCACTTTTATCTGAAGTGCCTTTAGCAGCGGCAAGCTCAGCCAATTTTGCCTTCTCCAATGCTTCAGCCTGTTCTTTTTTCTGAACCATGCTGGGTGAGGGTTTTGGCTTGACCCCAGTGGATGCACGCATAGCGTTAATGCGTTCAGCTTCTGACAACGCTTTTTGTTTAGCAGCGAATTTGACCTCTTCTGGGGTTTGCTCAATCAAAACTACTTGAGTAGGCTGGGTAGTAGGTTCGGTAGAGTCTGTAGATGCACCACCTTGGGTATCTCTGGGTCCACTCCCAATCGTGTAAGCTAACTTAGTATCCACTTGGCTTGAAGTTGGCCTATCAGCTAGCTGGGTTTGGGTCCGAGTTTCAGTCGCTCCCGTCTGGCTTAACTCTGGATCAGGTCCTTTTGCAACAATTTCAGCAAAACCATCCACTTGATCGGCTAATTTTTTACCGGACTGAGCAGATACTGATTTTTTTTCTCGAGGTTTCTTAGGTGTTTGAACGCCATCATCTGCTTCATTCAGATCTATATCTTTGAGATCTTTGCCCATAGTCTGCATCGCGGGCAAGTCTTTGGCCAAGTCTTGCTTTGCCTCCGGTTGATCAGTCAACGCTTCGGCAAGAACAAGGTTCGCCGACAGGGAATCTGCCTCGGATCTATTCTCAGGCAATGCTAGGTCACTACCTTCCTCCGCATCCTTCGGCCATTTTTCAGCTGAGCTCTCTACGGTTTGGGGTAGATGACCTGCTAAAGTTTCTTCTCGCCCAGAATCTCC
>JASGCH010000104.1 GCA_030054245.1 Gammaproteobacteria bacterium
TATTTACCAAGTAAGCGAGGATAAGCAAAAGAAGAAGTATTATGCTTGTTCTATGTTGCCCTATCCTAGTGGTAAGTTGCATATGGGGCATGTTCGAAACTATACCATCAATGATATGCTCACGAGGCACTTGCGCATGAAAGGCTTTAATGTGCTAATGCCTATGGGATGGGACGCTTTTGGGCTTCCAGCGGAGAATGCAGCCATAAAAAACCATCGTAGTCCAGCAGATTGGACGCAAGATAATATTGCCGAGATGAAGAGGCAAATGCTGGCTCTGGGTTTGGCCATCGATTGGAGTCGAGAAATCAGTTCTTGTGATCCGACTTATTATCGGTGGAATCAGTGGTTCTTTTTAAAAATGTTAGAAAAGGGTATTGCCTATAGAAGTACTCAGGTGGTGAACTGGGACCCTGTGGATAATACCGTATTGGCGAATGAGCAGGTGATAGATGGTAAGGGTTGGCGTACTGGGGCCAGCGTTGAAAGGCGGGAAATTCCCGGTTATTATTTAAAGATTACCGACTACGCAGAAGAGCTACTTCAAGCGGTAGCATTAAATAACCCGCAAGCCCAGCTGACTGGCTGGCCAGATAGGGTGCGCATTATGCAGCAAAATTGGTTGGGGAAAAGTAAAGGGGTGCGTTTTGCCTTTCAACACCATATCACACAACCAGACGGTGGTTTAGTGGGCGACGGTAAACTGTTTGTATTCACTACGCGTGCCGATACCATTATGGGGGTTACATTTTGTGCGGTTGCCCTCGATCACCCTATAGCCAAATTGGCGGCTAGTACATCTTCAACCCTAGCCCAATTTATAGAGCAATGTAAATTAGGTGGAACCACCGAAGCCGAATGGGTACAAAAAGATAAATTAGGCTGTTCCAGCGGGTATTTTGTCGAACACCCCATAACGCGTCAACCGATTGAGGTTTGGGTAGCTAATTATGTGTTGTTGGAATATGGGGATGGTGCGGTCATGGGTGTTCCGGCACACGATGAACGCGATTTCGCCTTCGCGTGGAAGTACCAAATTCCCATTAAGCAAGTGTTGGCTTCGACTCTGGCAACCCATGTATTTGATCCCCAAAAGTGGCAAGATTGGTATGCTGACAAAGACTATATGGTTACCATCCATTCGGCACCCTTTGATGGTCTAGGGCACGACTCATGTGTGCAAGCCGTGGCGAGTTACTTACAAAACTTAGGGTTGGGATCATTAACCACTACTTGGCGGTTACGCGATTGGGGCATATCTAGGCAACGCTATTGGGGAACACCCATTCCCATCATTCATTGTCCGCATCACGGGGCTGTTCCTGTCCCTGAAAAAGATTTGCCGGTGGTTTTACCCACGCATTTGATGCCGGATGGCTCTGGGAATCCTCTATTACAATGCCCAGATTTTTTGCATACCATTTGCCCTCAATGTGGTTCTCCGAGTGTCAGAGAAACCGATACCATGGACACTTTTGTCGATTCCTCTTGGTACTTTATGCGCTATTGTAATCCGCAGGATGGGTTAAATATGGTGTCTGAGAGTGCGCGCTATTGGATGCCCATGGATCAATATATCGGTGGTATTGAGCATGCTATTTTGCACTTATTGTACGCTCGATTTTGGACCAAAGTTATGCGCGATGTAGGTCTATTGAATATCGACGAACCATTTAGTCACTTATTCACACAAGGTATGGTTCTAAACCATACTTATTCGCTTAAAGTGGGTGCGGAAAAACGCTACTTTTGGCCACAAGATGTGGAAAATATTTACAATTCTGAAGGAGAAATTATCGGGGCACAGTTGTTGCTGGATACCAGTGGCGTTCCCAAGGGTACGAAGCTGGAATACGAAGGTATTGGTACTATGAGTAAGAGTAAAAACAATGGGGTGGACCCACAAGATATCATTGATAAATTTGGCTCTGATACCGCAAGGTTTTATACTATTTTTGCGGCACCTCCAGACTCCACTTTGGAATGGAATGGTCACGCTGTAGATGGCTCCTATCGATTTATAAAGCGCGTGTTTATTTTTTGTCGTAAGCATAAGCCTATTTTGGGTAAACCCAAAGGGATGGAAAACATTCAACTGGAGGCAACACTTAGCGATTACAGAAAACAAGTTCATACTGTGTTGAAACAAATCAATTTTGATTATGAGCGTATGCAGTACAATACCGTTGCTTCGGGTTGTATGAAGGTATTGAATGTGCTAGAGGAATTGGCCTCGGCAAAGTTAGCGGTATCTAAAGATAGGGTACTCAATGAGGGTATAAACCTATTGTTGAGAGTGTTGTATCCAATATGCCCTCATGTGTGCTACTATCTTTGGCAGGAGCTTGGTTATGCCAAGCTAGAGGGTGAGCTGGTAGATACGAGTTGGCCAGAAGCCTCTCCTGAAGCACTTATCTCAGATCATGTGGAAATGGTTTTACAAATAAACGGAAAGCATAGGGGATTTTTACAAGTTCCGGTGCATGCAGAAGAACCATGGATACGCAACCAGGCCATTGGGTTGGCACAAGAACGAGGGTGGGTTGGAGTCACCCAGAGCGTTAAACGCGTGGTCGTGGTGGCGGGGCGGTTGGTCAATATTGTGACTTAATGATTTTCCATAACCTCGGAATATAGGTGTTTAATGACCGCTCATCGCAGTATGCGCCAATCTAATACCAGAAGAAATTTGCTCATGACCTTGTTCTTTGGAGCGGTGACTGGATGCGGATTTGAATTTGAACAGAAGCTTAGTTTTCCATTTTCCAGCCTCTATATTCAGACAAATCACCAGCAAATTAAAGAAAAATTAGGAGCTTATTTTAGCAAATACCCTTCTCTAAAGGTCTATACCCATTCTCAAGACCTTCCTTTAGCTGATGTGGTTTTAGATGTAGTGTCTTTGAAGCAATCCAAGGACATAACCAGCAAAAGTATTACCGGTAGGGTGTTAGAATATACTTTGCGCCTCAAGTGTGCGTTTCGCGTAGTTGATAAGAACGGCATAGAAAAAATACCTGAAATGGAACTGCAATTAGAAGAGGCTTTTAGTTATGACATCCCCTTGGCTTTGGCTAAAGAATACGAAGAGCAGAAATTACAAGATAAAATTTTCCAAGACTTGATCGACAAAATAGTTCTAAGACTATTGTATGTATGAAAAGCAGGGTGCTGGCGTAATCAACTACGCGACCCAATGACCACATAACCTAGTGACTAGACTGTCTAGGTGAGACTGATTCAAGTTTTTTTAAGTTATTCTGAGGGAGTTTGTATGCTTACCACATACCCGCAATTTTACAATCAGCTGTCTTCCCTTGAAGTGAATGTTTTTTTGATTCATGGAGATGAAACTTTGTTGGTTTTAGAAACACTAGACTATCTAAAAAATGACTTGAAAAAGAAAGGGATAACCGAGCAAATTAATTGGCAAATTATGGCGTCTAAAGTGGCTTGGCATGATATATGGTTATCTACAGCCGGTCTGGATTGGTTTTCTCCGCAAAAATTGGTCACCGTGCAATTCAACCAACTGCCTAATAAAGAGGGGTTGCTGGTTCTCCAAGAGATGGTCTCAAATGTTTGTAAAAATAGGCAAATTTATTTAATTATAGTATTGCCTAAAACCGATAGAAATTTTCAAAAGAATGCTTTTTTTACTCAGGTTGATAAAATTGGGATGGCCATTCAAGTAGAAAAGATTATGTTAAATCAGCTTGGTAACTGGATTGTTGAAAGATTAAACCGACAAAATCAACGATTTAAATCCGGTGAAGAAGGTAGGAAAGCTTTAGCCTATTTTGTTGCCCAAGTCGAAGGAAATTTATTAGCCGCTCATCAAGAAATTCAAAAAATGGGCTTGTTGTATCCAACGGGGGAAATTGAATATAGCCAAGTGGTTGAAGTTATTGGAGATGTAGCTCGTTACGACATTAACAATTTGACGGAAGCTATCTTACAAGGAAATTTACCACGCTTACAAAAGATTATGCAACATTTTGAATATATTGGTGAATCTGAAGTGTATTTGCTGGTAGTGGCGATCAATACGCTACGATCGCTATTTAATGCTTGTGAATTGAAACAAAATGGCTTATCCAATATGGATATATTTAATCAATTAAAAATTTGGGGGATCAATAAAACTTGGTTTCCAAACCTTATGGCACACATTAAACCTAGGGTGTGGGCATCTTTGCTTTTAGAAGCACAAGAAGTAGATGAAGTTATTAAAGGTGGTAAATCGTCTAGTTGGCCCGCTGTGCCAGCGACTGCTTTGCGTGCCTTTCTATTTCGATTTTGTACAGTCTGTGGCAAAGTCAGCTCCCATTGAATTTTTCTTAGAGAAGACTGTTGTACCAGCCGTCGGTGCAATAATCTTCTTGATTTCTTAAACCTTATCTACACTTGTATTTATTTAGACTTTTTGTTATAATTTATTTAGATTAGACTTTTTGTTAAATTGGCAGAGAGTTGTTGCTTGGATGTTGGCGTTGAAGTGGTTTGATGAGGTGGATGGCTGTTTGTTTGGTGCCACTCGTAATTTTAGTAAGTAAAAGCTAGGTGTTGTACCCTTATAATGGCTAAGGGTTAAGGCTGGATGTTCAGGGTAATGCCACTTGGTTTCTGTGGGTTTTTAACTTGGGTATCTGTGAAGTGTTCTGTAAGGTATTAAAAGCGCTTGCATGGCTAGCTTGTTCGCATTACAAGGTCTCAGGTTAATGGCCGTTGTCTAGTGGCATCCACCACCAAATGACTGTTATAAGACGACTGCACCGACGGCTGGTGCCGCTCGGTGAGCTGTCATAATTACAAGGCTTGCGCGCATCACGCAACCAGCTTGAACATTCGCTGGTGAGTACCGCATAACGCAGTAATTTGACAACCGATTGCGCAATAGTCTTGTTATGATTGTGTTATGTGGCTTACTCTCGCATGAACCATTCCATGGGTGTGCTAAACCTCACAATGGCCTTAGGAATGATATTTTGTATATAACAAATTTTTGGATAAATTATGACTAACAATACAAAAGCAAAAGTGTTAACGGCTGAAAAGGGAAGATCACTGGGGCGTATTAAAGGCCAAACTATCGTTCAAACTATTTATGGCATGGTGAAAGAATCCATGCATGATGTCGATAAAGATGAATTAATCGCTTTATTGGGTGGTGAGCACCAAATTGCTGTCCAGATTTTAGAAAATAAGCAGGTTGACTTTGGGGTGGGTGATTTGTTAGATATTGGAGTAGCCTTAGCTATAGGCGAGAAGATATTAAAAGTCATTAAAGACTCATCTGAAGATGTCAATTTTAAATGGCATAGCCAAGTAGCGTTGGCTATGGGATTTCAAAAATATGCCATGCGACATTCTGCGTTTAAAGAACTTCTTTCGGCTATTAAATTCTATAAAGATGCTCTAGAAAACAAGCCTAAAGATGTCTCGCCAGAGCATCTGGCCAGAATTGAGAATAATCTAGGGTTGGTGCTCAATAGCTTAGCTGCTTTTGAG
>JASGCH010000105.1 GCA_030054245.1 Gammaproteobacteria bacterium
TATTATTACATATCTTTGTCTTCACATTCCATTTTACGTTTCTTCATAGGGATGTAGTAAAACCAAGGGACGCTAATCACCAAAAATAATACCAACCCCCAAAATGAAATAAGTTTGTATAAGAGGGTAAGTTTCTTTAAATATATTAACCAGATGAGTAAAATGATAGCCGGCAAAGCACATCCGATAAAGCCTTTGGCTAAGACACCTAAGGCGGCACTCAGATAAGTCAGAAGTAATATCCATCGGTAGTTTTTCTTGGTTTCGATCAGGCAAACGGTATGATACCCGGACAGAATGGTGATACTTATCAAGCAAGCGACCAACAAGTCTAAGTTGGCAAATTGCGAGGCACCAAAGTAAAATGTCTGACTCGCTAGAATCAAGACGCTGTATTTGGCTAAATGGGCTGTGGTATGGGTCATTAGGAATCTAAAAAAAACCAACACCAGAATCCCAGAAGCCAGTAGGGGAGCCAAGCGTAAAGCCCAATAGTTTGCCCCCATAAGAGCGTAACCTAAGGTCGTAATCCAATAAAATAAAGGGGGTTTATGAAAATAGGGTAACCCATTGAGGGTAGGAATGAGTAGATCCTGATTGAGATACATTTCCCACGCTATGCCGGTATAGCGTCCTTCATCGGGTAACGCCATTGGGCGCCAGCCCGCCGTAAAGCTGAGCCAGAGCACGATCACCAGCAAAAACCAGAAATTTGGCACATTCAAAAGTTTGTCAAGAAATTTTGGAGCGGGCATAGGCTGAAAAGATTAAAAAACCGAGACCTTGTATAGGCTCGGACGAGTTAGCAAATGATAAGGCTTCGCTCTGTGCCATCAGCCGAATGGATGTAAGCATTCATCCGGGGTGAACCGCATAAGGCACTAGGTTGACAGTGCCGTTGGCGGTAAAACCGATGGCGTAAAGGTCTCTTAGATGGAAATAAGATGGTGCGTATCGCATAACGCAGTAATTTGACAACCGAGGCACCAGCCGATGGTACAAGTTTTTTTAGTACATTCAGTAGGTTGCATTCTGCTAAGCCTTGCACTTTGGTAGCTCGTCGAGCGGCACCAGCCGTTGGTACAACAGTCTTATATCTGTTATGGGGGAGCTTAGCGGATGGGTGAATAAGAAGACTGTTGCACAATCTACTACACTATCAAATGACTGCGTTATGTATGTGCTTCAGTTCGTTGCGCTATCCATGGCGCTTCCGCTCCCAGTCTAGCATATACTCAATATGCGAGACTGGGAGCGCCCACCATGATCATCTTCGGAAATAAGCTGGTTGCGCGCCACTCAAGCCTTGTACTTTGGTAGCTTGTGGAGCGGCACCAGCCGATGGTGCAACGGTCTTAATCCTATTATAATCAAACTAAGACTGTCGTATAACCTCGATTGACCGAGTTGTCCTCATGACAAGGCGGAGCAAAGCGCGCCAGCGCTATGGTATCAATGAACGGGTGAGCAGCGACCTAACGCATTCATTTGACAGTGTAACCGCGATGAAACCAAGAGAGTAACAGTCTTAAACTGAGCACCCTTAGTTTGTTTTGCTATATTCGGATTTATTATGTCGAGATCAGAGTCTCTTTTATTAACTTGTATCATTCCCGCTTATAACGAAGAAGGACACATAGTCGAGTTTTTAAAGCAGTTGAGAAAAGCTGTAGATTTATTGACGAATCATTCCGAAATTATCGTTATCAATGATGGTAGCAACGATTCGACTGGATTGTTAATAGAACAAGTCGCTCCTCAACTGAAATTAAGATACCTACAATTTTCACGAAATTTTGGCAAAGAGGCCGCCATTTCGGCAGGTATAGATGTGGCTAAAGGTAATGCCGTGGTGATTATGGATTCTGATTTTCAGCATCCCCTCAACTTGTTGCCATCCTTAGTGGCTAAATGGCGCGAGGGTTATGACATGGTTTATACCGTTATAGCTTCGAGGACAAATGAAAATTTATTGAAACGCTGGGGAACCAAAGGCTTTTATTGGATCCTCAATAAGTCTAGTCGTATTCCTATTCCAAGCAATGCGGGTGACTTTCGCCTTATGGATGAAAAAGTGGTCAAGGCTTTACGCCAGATGACTGAAAAAGTTCGGTTTATGAAAGGATTGTATGCTTGGGTGGGTTATAAATCGATTGGTATAGGATATATGCCAGATAAAAGAACCACTGGTAAGTCTTCATATAGTTTGTACCGGTTGTTTATTCTGGCGTTAGATGGAATTACCAGCTTTAGTTCTATTCCATTGCGCGTTTGGACTTGGTTTGGTTCGTTTTTGGCATTGACTTCGATTATTTATGGATTATATATCATCGTTGTCACTTGGATCGCTGGCAATGGATTGCCAGGTTGGCCGACATTGGCGGCAGGCATGATGTTACTTGCTGGGGTACAGTTGATATCCATTGGTGTTTTAGGCGAGTATTTGGGTAGAATTTATGACGAAGTCAAGAGAAGACCTTTGTATATTATCGCTGACGAGCTTGACTACTCAGATGAGAATGAGGTACAACAGTCGTAAATTTCATAAATTTTGCTAGAGACGCATCTTTGCATTGTAATGATAAGACTGTTGCACCGACGGCTGGTGGCGCTCGGTGAGTTGTCATAATTACAAGGCTTCCGCGTACGCCCCCCAGCGGAATTTACTGGGGTGATCATGCTGGGAGCTGAAGCGCAATGGATAGCGCAACGAACTGGGACCCGTACATAACGCAGTAATTTGACAACCGCGGCACCAACCGATGGTGCAACAGTCTTAGGATGGTAACTTGCGGAGATGGTGCGAGAGTATTAATGGATAAAAATTTAGGGATGCAACATTTTATACGGTTTGTTATCTTTGGGATGGTCGGGATCTCGGCTATGACCATTCATTTGGGGGTGGTATGGTTCATGGTGAATGGGCTAAGTATGTTGCCAGAGCGTGCCAATCTGTTGGGTTTTTTGGTGGCTTTTGGGGTGAGCTTTAGCGGACATTATTACATTACCTTTCGTAATTCCTCAGAAACTGTGGTGTTTGCAGTTCTGAAATTTTTTGCAGTGGCTGTAGTTGGTTTCCTTATCAATTCACTACTTTATAACTGGTTATTAACATTTAGAGTTCATTATTTACTCACCTTAGGGGGCGTCTTAATCTTTGTCGCCTTGATCACCTTTTTATTGAGCAAGTGGTGGGTTTTTCGTGCCCATTGAGGTGTCTTACTAGAGGTAAGACTATTATAAGACTATTGCACCAGCCGATGGTGCAATAGTCTATGCTCACCAAGCTTGTGCAATAGCCTTGTCTTGATATTAATATTTTATGCACGCATTGTGTACATGGATCATTTGATGGAACTGAAATATTTAACGATTTGTGCAGATGACTACGCCATGTCGCCAACCATTGATGCCGCCATCGTAGATTTGCTCGCCCAAAAAAGGTTGCAAGCGGTGAGTTGTATGACTAATTTACCACTTTGGAAGAGTTCTGGTGTACGGTTATTGGGTTTTTTACCTGAGATTGAACTAGGGCTACATTTGAATTTAACCCATTCAATGAATGCTCCCAATGGTTCTTTAATCAAGTTACTGTTGCGTAGCTATACACATACATTGGCGACTGCAACAATTAGCAGATTGATCAACCAACAACTGGATGCTTTCGAAGATACCGTCGGACAAAGTCCATCCTACATAGATGGGCATCAACATATTCATCAATTTCCGGTGATTCGTACCGAATTGTTGCGTATTTTGCTAAAGAGATACAGTGGTAATTTACCTTGGTTAAGAAATACGCGTGCTCGGGTTATGCACAACCCCAAACAAGGGTTGATAGTATGGTTGGGAAATAAAGAATTGGTAAGAATGGCCACTCAACAAGGTTTTGTATGCAACAGTCGTTTGCTGGGGAGCTATCCTTTTGGTATTTCAAAACAAGCTTATCGATACTTTATGTTTCAGAGTTTGGCTAGTGCTTGCTCTGGCGATTTGTTGATGTGTCATCCGGCAAACGCACCTGAAGAAGGGGATAGGATTAGTTTTGCCAGGCAACAAGAATATGAATTTTTAGCATCCAATGAGTTTGTAGAGTCTTTGGAAAAAAACGCGATTACCCTCATGCCTTTATTAAAGGGCATTCAGCGTACTAGCTAGCGCATTAGAAGGTTACACGATCAAGACTATTGCACCATCGGCTGGTGTCGCGACTGCACTACCCAATGACTGCGGTAGGTGCTTTAGTTACGCAACAGTCTTAGGTCTCGAATAGATAAGTTTTTACCCCTTGTCCTTGTGCATGGGCGATGAGGGCAATATGTGCTGATTGGCGTGCAAATAGACCTACAGTCAACACTCCGACCCAAGCGCTAATCTCTGCTTCAAGGGATTGGGGGCAATCGACAGATATTCCAGATACATCCATGATGTACATACCATTATCGGTGCTAAATGGGGTACTGCCGAGCGGGTCCATGCGTAGTTTGGGACACCACCCCCGGTCTATACATTGTTGCATGATAAACCGATGTGCCTTAGGTAAAACCTCTATAGGGATCGGGAATTTCCCTAGTTTGGGCACCATTTTGCTCTCGTCTGCAATACAGATAAATTGATCGCTGTGGGCGGCGACTAATTTTTCTTGAGTTAGTGCTCCGCCCCCTCCTTTAACCATGTTACCCTTTGGGTCGATTTCATCTGCACCGTCTATATAAACCTCTAAGCGGCCAACAATATCCTCAACATGGATTAGGCGGATGCCCAAGTCTAAGAGACATTGGGCCGTTCTATGGGAAGTGGCTACTGCACCTAGTGGTGGTCGTTTTGCCAGTGCATGGATAAAACACTCTACGGTGGATCCTGACCCAACACCAATAACTCTATTCGTCGGTACATATTCGAGTGCGGCCTGAGCAACTTGCTCTTTAAGTTCTTGTAGTTTAGACATGGTTTAATATAAATAAGATAGGCCATTGCACCTCGGCTACGCCCCTTGGGCAAACGGTCAAAGTACAAGGCTTGAGCGCCCCACGCAACCAGCTTCATTTCCGAAGATGATCATGGTGGGGCTCCTGATCTCGCATATACTCAATATGCGAGATCAGGAGCGGAAGCCCAATGGATAGCGCAACGAACTGAGGCACATACATAACGCAGTAACTTAGCAGTGTAAGCGCGGCGTAGCCGATGGTGCAGGGGTCTTATGGCTAGGCCTAAGAGGATAGCCGTCGGCTTCGATCTATTTGTAGCGCATCGACTGAGCCGTTGGTCGTGTATTCCCCTCTAAAATAGGAGGGGTATAGCTTTAAGACTGTTGCACCATCGGCTGGTGCCGCGACTGCACTATCAAATTACTGCGTTATGCGGTACTCACCAGCGAATGATCACCCCTGTAAATTCCGTTGGTTGCGTTGTACGCTTAAGCCGTGTACTTTGGTAGCTCGTCGAGCGGCGTAGCCGATGCTGCAACAGTCTTGCTTTTATTATAGGGCAAGGGTAGGGGGTGTCT
>JASGCH010000106.1 GCA_030054245.1 Gammaproteobacteria bacterium
GTTACACAACCTCGGTAAACCCGGGAACAAAGACTTTTTTTTGAATAAAAACTATGGCGCAGACCAATAGCTCTTACCCATTAAGCTCACCTTTCCCCAAAGTTAATTTTTCTCAAGAAGTCTGATTGTAAATCATCCATCATGCTTTTAAATTCCAGTGGTACTATTAACCGAGATAAGAAAACTATGCTCCCATACTAGCTTCAAAACTGTTGCACCTGCGGCTTGGCCACGGGATGCACTGTCAAATGACTGAAGACTGTTGCACCAGCCGATGGTGCAAAGTCTTACCTATGGCCAGATACCTCGCCGGCGTTTTTTACTTTTGGGCAGGAGCCTGCGCTAAAAAACTAATTTTTTGCAATCCTATGGATTGAGCGGCTAGAATAGCATCCACTACAAAGTGGTGCGAGGTTTTGCTGTCCGCGGCTAGTACCAGCAAAGGTTCGGTTAAGTTAGCGGATTCCTTTTTTAGGATGCCAGCCAAAGTATGGGCATCTACAGCACCTATCAAGTTTTGACCTATTCTGTAATTTCCTTTTGCGTCTATACTAAGTATCACTTGACTTGGCAGTTTCTGGGCAAGGTCATTACGGTTAGCCGTTGGTAAATTGACCGGTATATCCTGGTAAACACTAAAGGACGCCGAGACCATGACAAAAATTAAAATGACTAACAAGACATCTATAAAAGGGATTAAATTAATTTCTGGGTCTCTATTTCTCTTAGGCAACGAGATCATTTTATAGGGATTTTTAGTTCAAAAGGACTGAGTTCTGAACGCTTGGTGGTTTACAAAAAGCCAATCGTGCCGACTTTTTCAAATACGATTACTCAGGTTTACCGTACCCATTCCATTTAATGCAGATCGCCACCTCGGAACACACGATTCTAAGGTGGCGGAGCCATACTGGTTAGGAATGGCCCGCGAGGCGACGGCCTGGCCTTTTTAATGAGACGATTTTACCAAGCGTTTGCTTAATTCAGATTTAGCAATGGATGCTCGGTGCACCTCATCAGGTCCATCGGCCAGTCGCAAAGTTCGTTGGTGGGTGTAAGCAAAGGCCAGTGGAAAATCTCCACTGACTCCAGCCGCTCCATGAGCTTGAATAGCCCAATCAATAATTTGGCAGGCAATGTTGGGAGCAACTACTTTAATCATAGCAATTTCATCTCGAGCATCTTTGTTACCCGCAACATCCATTTTATAGGCGGCTTTTAAAGTTAACAGTCTAGCTTGCTCTATCATAATGCGTGATTCGGCTATGCGCTCGTGCCAAACCCCTTGTTGAGCCAGCGGTTTTCCAAATGCCACGCGTGCATGAAGTCGGTCACACATTAATTCCAAAGCCCTCTCAGCACAGCCAATGCTACGCATACAGTGGTGTATGCGTCCAGGTCCCAAACGACCTTGAGCAATTTCAAATCCCCTTCCTTCACCCAGCAATACATTGCTTATAGGGACGCGCACATTGGCGAGCTCTATTTCCATGTGCCCGTGGGGTGCATCGTCGTAGCCAAAGACCGTTAAGGGACGAAGGACTTTAATACCTGGAGTATCAGCTGGAACCACTACCATACTTTGCTGAGAATGTTTGCTACTAGCTTGAGGATCCGTCTTACCCATGAGAATATACACTTTACAGCGTGGATCACCAGCTCCAGAACTCCACCATTTTCTGCCATGAATAACATACTCGTTGCCCGATCTTTCGATACGGCACTGGATATTGGTAGCATCGGATGAGGCTACGCCAGGTTCAGTCATTAAAAATGCGGATCTGATTTCACCTGCTAACAACGGCTCCAACCACCTATCTTTTAATGTTTCAGAAGCATATCTTTCTAAAGTTTCCATATTACCCGTATCAGGTGCTGAACAATTAAAGACTTCCGCGGCAAAAGGCACTCGTCCCATAATTTCACACAAGGGTGCGTACTCAAGGTTGGATAAACCTTCAGGTGCTCTGGGTGAGTTAGGTAAAAATAAATTCCACAACCCAGAACTTTTAGCAATAGGCTTTAATTTTTCTATGGTTTGCAAAGGAATCCAAGCGTTGCCCTTTTGTCGGTTTTCGTTTAACTCTTGGTAATAATTCACCTCTTCAGGATAAACATATTTATCCATAAAAGCTATAAGCTGGTGTTGCAAGGCTTGCACCTTAGTTGAATATGAAAAATTCATGATGGAAATTAAAAAGATATAAAGATCAAAGCCTAAAGATGGTAGGAGCCCTTTAAAACCAAGAGCTTAGAGTGGGTTAATCAACCCATGTGTAAGCCTCCATTGCACGAGAAGTCAGCTCCGGTAGTGAAACCCGATTCATCGCCGGCCAGCCACGCAACAATCGAGGCGATTTCATCGGGGCTTCCCAATCTTTTGACTGGAATCGTCGCAATAATTTTATCGAGTACTTCGGGTCGAATGGCTTTGACCATGTCGGTGCCGATATAACCGGGACTTACCGTATTCACTGTTACGCCTTTATGCGCTAATTCCTGAGCCAAAGCCATAGTAAAGCCATGCATCCCAGCTTTTGCCGCCGAGTAGTTGGTTTGTCCAGCTTGTCCCTTTTCACCATTGACTGAAGAAATTTGGATAATTCGACCAAAGCCACTATCTACCATATCTTGGACGACTTGTTTGGTAACATTAAACATGGAGTTGAGATTGGTATCAATCACCAGCTTCCAATCTTCTGGGGTCATTTTTAAAAACATGCGATCTCGAGTGATGCCGGCGTTGTTCACCAACACATCTATTTTCCCATGCAAGCGTTTGGTTTGACTAAAAGCTTCCACCGTGGATTCCCAAGAGCCGACATTACCTATGGAGGCATGAAAGTGGAAACCGAGTTCTTTTTGTTCGCCTAGCCATTTTTCATGATCTCTAGTAGGTCCGCAACCCGCAATCACATTAAATCCGGCTTTGAACAATCGTTGACAAATGGCGGTTCCAATCCCCCCCATTCCACCCGTAATATAGGCATTTTTTTTAGTTGACATCATAGTGTTTTTGTAAAGTTCAGTTAAAAGATCACGCGATCGCTAGGACCATTCTACCGCTATTTGAGAGCGTTGCAAGACTATTGCAGTAATCTGGCTATAGCCACTCGGTGCGCTGTGCGCTCTAGCCTTCTAATTGGGCAGTTCGTCGGTGTAATGGTGGTGAATAAATGCACCAAGAAATGGAAAATATTTGGAAATCTTTGATAAAGGCAACTTTTTCGACGAAATGTTCAAAGTGGTACTCAAATTTTAACCTTTACATAAGAACCCGGAGCGTCACTTAGGGGACTATACTCCTTATTGCCTAAGTTATGATGCGCATTGATTTTGCTTCCAGATTGTAAAATGATCCATGCCAACCAAGTATCCCACCAGCTTCCCGGATGCTCTTCGCTCTCCCGTAACCAATCGTCGATATTCTCTGGGAATGTAGGGTTTTTATTGACAAAAAACGATCTTTTATGGGCGTTGGGAGGATTAATGACGCCAGCGATATGTCCCGACGAACCGACAACAAATTGTTTGGGTGCGGTAAATGCTAAAGCGGATTGATAAGCTCCGGCAATAGGTACAATATGATCTTCTTTAGACGCGTAGAAAAATAGCGGAATTTGAATGGCTTGTATATTGATGGGCGAATGACACACGGTCAGTTTATTGGGTTTAACCAAGTTGTTTTCTAAGTAAGTATTTCGCAAATACCATGCGTACATGGGACCCGGCAAATGGGTGGAATCAGTGTTCCAATACAATAAATCAAATAGGGGAGGGGTTTCCCCTTTTAAGTAATTACCAACAATATAGTTCCATACCAAATCATTAGGGCGGAGAAAGCTAAAAGTTTGCGCCATATCTTGACCGGACATAATCCCTCCATGGGTAAATTGGAGTTCTCGAAATTTAACAAAATTTTCATCTATAAAAATATCCAATACACCTGTATGGGTAAAATCTACCAGTGAAGTTAAAAAAGTGGCACTGCGGACCGTATTTATTTTTCTATGCTGTAAAACGGCCAGTGCGTTGGATAAAATGGTCCCTCCTACACAGAACCCTAAAGCATTGACACCTTCATTTTTTCCAATACTATTGACGACTTCGATGGCTTTAATAGCCCCTTGTTCAATATAATCGTCCCAAGTGGCGTGGTCTAGCTCATGGACCGGATTACGCCAACTTATGATAAAAGTATGTAAGCCATTGTCTATGCAGTATTTTGCAAAAGAGTTGTGCGCTTGTAAATCAAGTATGTAGTACTTATTGATGCAAGGCGGGATCAGTAAAAATGGAATTTTGTGTATTTTGGGGGTAGTAGGCGTATATTCAATGAGTTCAAAAAACTCATTTTGGAAAACGACTTTTCCAGGGGTACAGGCGATATTGACACCTATTTCATACTGACTTTCATCCGTCATAGAAATGTGCTTGCGGCGGATGTCATTTAATAAGTTGAGCGTACCTTGTTGAAGACTTTGCCCGTTGGATTCGATAATTTTTTTTTGCACCTCGGCATTTAAGGCTAAGAAATTAGTTGGAGCGGTGGCCGAGATCCATTGATCAACCGAAAATTTAATGCGATTTAAAGTTTTTTCATCGGTTTCAATACATCCGATGAGGTTCAGCATATTCTTGGCATTAACCAAATACAAAGCAGTAGTGAACGAGGCAACGGGATTATTTAACCAGACATCCGATGAAAACCGCTTGTCTTTCTTTAGGATACGATTTCGACTATCCTCATGGTAAATAAGCTTTAAGTCGTCTAGGTATTGTTGCTGTGCCGAAGCCCATTTATCGGGCATAAGCTGTACATTGGCTGGTAATTGGGGTAGGGATTCTGCAGAAACCGAGCTGGTATGAAGGGGTGCTGACCAAAATTTATTGAGGTTTTCAAAACATTGTTCCCATAAATACTGCCAAGGGTTTTGAAAATGGTTCATGTGAATTTAAAGATAAGATTTCAAGATTTCTACTTTGTCGGTTTTTTCCCAACTAAAGTCGGCATGAGATCGCCCAAAATGACCGTAAGTCGCCGTTTTTTGATAAATAGGGCGTAGTAAATCTAACATACGAATGATGCCTTTAGGTCGTAAATCAAAAACTTCTAAGATAATTTGAGCTAATTTACTGTCGCTCACGACGCCGGTACCAAAAGTATTTACCGTCACATTCATGGGCTTAGCCACGCCAATGGCATAAGCTACTTGGATTTGGCATTTACTAGCCATACCAGCACCCACTATATTCTTGGCAACATACCTAGCCGCGTAGGCCGCGGATCGGTCCACCTTGGATGGATCCTTTCCCGAAAAAGCTCCTCCTCCATGGGGGCAAGCCCCGCCGTAGGTATCTACAATAATTTTTCGCCCGGTTAATCCGCAATCTCCTTGAGGTCCCCCGATCACAAACCTACCGGTTGGATTGATCAGGTATTGGGTGTCGTTGGTTAACCAATTCTTTGGAAAAGTAGGATAAATGATCTCTTCTC
>JASGCH010000107.1 GCA_030054245.1 Gammaproteobacteria bacterium
GAAACCCGAGGTAACCAACCAGCGATGAGTGCGACCAATATACCGGCAAGCGTTCCTCCTACTATCATGGCCGCAATCGAATAGCCAAATAAAATATAAGCTAAAGCGACTCCCGGCAAAATCCCGTGTGATATAGTATCGCCGATAAGACTCATGCGTTTATAAACCAAGAATGCTCCTAACGGAGCCGCTCCTATAGAAATGATAATCCCGGTTGCTACTGTTTTGTGTAAAAAACTAAATTCATTGAGCCAAAGCCAAAATTCATTCATTGGATGAGGGATGGAGGGTTTAGGGGTATTAAGGAATTAAGACTGTTGCACCATCGGTTGGTGCCGCCGGTTGTACTGTCAAACGACGAAGTTATGGGATTGATCATTATTCTCCATTCCGCTGGTTGCGTGCACCAAAGCTTCGTCGAGGTGATACAACCGATGGTGCAATGGTTTTGGGTTGGGAGAGAACGATTGATGGCGTCCTAATCTTGGAGGTAAAGTTGAAATGACTGCATCCATTGGCTATTATAAATTTATGAAAAGAGAGCTTTGCGAAGGTTTTAAGGTAGTCATTCGATCGGTCGCAGTGAAACTGGCGTGTCATAGTCCTTTCTGTCAAGCTCAGTCCTGAAAATAATTCGTTGGTTTCTCTGGTTTCAAGTCGCTTGGATTTGGCAAAAGTGGGTAACTCAGTTAGGTATCTCACAGAAGGGTGCCGTTGCATCCCAAGCCTCTGACATGTGGCGCATTTTCTCTATGTTTTTAGTGGTAAGTACATCTTTGGTATCACCGTAAGAAATGAGTTCTCTAGCTATGAGCATGGTTAATTCAAAATGGTTGTGGATAAGTTGGTAATCATGTAGGATGGTAAGGATCAGTTTTTTTTGAATTTTCCAATTTTGCAAAATACCCAGAAATTGTTCTATCGAAGGATTATCCATGGCATTAAAAGGTTCATCTAATATAAGAATGTCCGGATCTTGCAAGATGAGACGGGCAATCAAGACTCTTTGCCATTGTCCCATGGATAGTTCATTCACTTGGCGATTTTCAAATCCCCCTAAATTTAACTGAAAAAAAATGTGTTGTAGTTTTTCCTTATCTTGCGTTGAAATTCGTTTAAACATCCCAAGTTTAGACCAGAATCCCATGGCAACAAAATCGATCACGCGCACTGGAAATTGCGGATTCAAATTCTGCACCTGAGGTAGGTAGCCAATTTGCACGCGAGATGGTTTGATTTCAATGGTTCCTAGGTAATGGGGTATTTTCCCAACAATAGCTTTTACCAAACTGCTTTTGCCAGCACCATTGGGTCCTGTGATAGCTATGGTGCGACCTGCATAAAAACCAACGGTTAAATGGTGTATAGCCGGATGAGAATCATACAAAATAGTCAAATTTTTGATGTTAATACAAGGTTCTAACATTTATGCGTGGAAGGTGAGATAATGGAGTGAAATCATCGTGTTTCTCGAGTGTACAAGGACTATTCAGGAGATAAAACCGTTGCACAAGCTCAGTGGCATTGGCAACCGTCTTATTACTGGGTTAGGTGGCTCACCCGGGATGAACCTATTCGGAAACGAGGCTGGAGGCGAACTCCAGCCTTGTAATTATGACAGCTTAGTGAAGTTGTGCAAAGGTCTTCTTTTTAGCTGATTCAAAACCATTGCCCCCTGCTTTCAGCAATCGGCACTGCCAAATAACTGGGTTATGGGTTTTACTCCTAGATGAACACTTATCAATTCCACTGGTTGATCAGAGCCTTTGTCATGATGGCAAAGCCTCGGTGTAACGGTTTGACGATGGGGAGGTTTGTCCATTTTAAGAGCATTCGGTAGAAAGACTGTTGCTCAACCTTCACGAGCTACCCAAGTACAAGGCTTAGTGGAGCGGCACCAGCCGTCGGTGCAACAGTCTTATCATGGATACTTAGGACCACGCCCACCAAACTAGAAACCAAATAAGAGACACTATAAAGCACGCGGTGCCGATCCGCATACTTGAACTGGTTATAAACATGAGGATAGTAAAAATAAAAGGTTAGTATTACATTATAAAGACTTTCGCACAAGCTCACCGAGCGGCACGCAATCAGCGGAATTTACTCGGAAGATCATTCGCTAGTGGGCACTCCTGATCTCGCATATTGAGTATATAAGACTGTTGCTCCATCGGCTACGCCGCGACTGCACGACCCAATTACTGCGTTATACGGTACTCACCAGATCATTTACATCCCAGTAAATTCCGCTGGTTGCGTTCCACTAAGCCTTGTACTTTGGGATCTCGTCGAGCAGCGTAGCCGATGGTGCAACGGTCTTTTAAGGTAGGCTCATTGCTTTCCAAAACCTATTTCATCGGTTACAATACCAGCATGTTATTTTAATTAAGATTTACAGAAGTATATGGCAACAGCGAAAAAGAAAAGTCCGAGGCTAGCTTCAGGTCGTAAACGAGCTCGGCAAGACATTAAACTTAATGCACAAAATTCTGCGCTTCGCAGTAAATATCGAACCACCGTAAAAAATGTAGAAAAAGCTGTACTGGCCAAGGATTTAGATTTGGCAAAGACCAGCTTTTTTATCATGCAGTCCACAGTGGATTCTATAGCTGAAAAAGGCATATTCCATAAAAATAAAGCCGCCAGAGATAAATCGAGATTGGCCAGCAAGGTTAAAGCTATGAGTACCTCTATGAATAAAGGGAGCTGAAGATTGTTTAAAATCAGCTTGGTTGGTTTAACTTTGTGGTGGTGTTTAGGGGTGGTTTTTATAGCTGGATGCCAACATTCCGCTCCAAGGACTGAAGAAGTTGTCTGGGAAGAGAGTGACGAGGACGCGTTTTATGTGACCACGGGCACTCCTTCCGTGCAATATGTTTATGACAGCCCAGCAAGTACCTCTACGATTGGAAGTTCTATTTCTGGTCCGCAAATAGTCTATAACCCGAATGGGATCATACCTCCTATTGAGTATGTGGTGGGTGGGGCACCGATTTACTTCGAGGATCAGTTAGCTACTCCCTATTACCCACTTTATATCAATACCCCTGGTTCCTGCCATTGTGTAGTTCCTGTGCGCTATTTTCGTGGATCTTGGTATTCTTATCAGGGCTTGTTGGTGCACTCAGGTAGAATGCCACTGTATATCCCCCCCCCTGTGGTGGTGGAGCGCTGGCGTGGGCATGAGATAAGGAATTTAGGGAAACCTTATAGCTTTGGCACCTTTCATAGACAGTCTGGTCATTGGTCGGTGGCTCCTGCTCCGCGTACATCGCATCATTGGCATTTAAATAATAATCCAAATTTTCGCTTACCTCCTCCAGCGGGTTTTAGGGGTGATCCCAAATTATCACCGAGGGGAGTACAGGCTATAGAAAATCGCCCGCCTTCGCATCCTATACGACCACCTGATGTCCGACCTGCGGTACCCAATGCCCCCGTTTTAAAAAACCAAGGCCAGCTACCTCAGCCAACCGTACCAGTGCCCCATACACAAGCCCCGGATCCTCGAAGAGGGCATGGAGTTACCAACCCCACCCCAAACCCCCCTCCCAACCCACCTCCAAACCCCAAAGGAAGGGAGGCTAGGCCGACCCAGCAGACATCCCCTGTTGCTCCATCACCCCCCCATGTTGCACCACCCAAGGCTCAGGTCAACTCGCCAAAGGAGCCTGATAAGGGGCAACCCTGACCTTCACAGGTGTTAGCGATTTAAGACCATTGCGCCATAGATTGGTGCCGCTCGGTGAGCTGTCATACTGTAGATAGTACAATGCAACCAGCGGAATTTACTGGGATGTAATTGGCTGGATATATCCATATCCAGCTACCAAATAATGTCCACAACAGTTGGTTATGGGACCAGCTAGCTGGCAAACACCTTGATCATATGGAGGACTTGATCACCTAAATACCCCCAGACTGTGGGGGTATAACGGTTTCCAAAGCCATTACCAAGACTTCGGTGAACTTATAACCAGCTGGATGGGTTTATTCAGGGGTGAACCTATAAGCTTGTCATTTGGCATCAGTGTAGTCGGTGGAGAACCCGAGGGATAGCGGCCTTTCTTATGGAGATTGGCGGGCTACCCAGTAAGTGGCTCCTTGGGTCCCGTAAATTTCGCTATGGGGTTGGTGGGCTTTTAGACTGAAGGTATCTCCAGGTAAAAGGTGAATGCTCTCTTGATCCGCTAAGGTTAACCACATTTCACCGCTGACCATCCAGGCAGTCACATGGAAGGGGTGAGTGTGTAAAGGTAAGCGAGTATGGCTGGTCCAGTGGCGCACCACGATTTGAGCCTCACTGCTCAAATGGAGCCTTTGTTTAAAATCTTTTAAGGATGGAACTGGTTTTGGATGGAACATGATGGGTGAGGTTAATGGTCTTTGGTTTATAATGGCAATGGTCTTATTGTGTTTTTTTACGGGTTAAATCAAGGTGTCTCTTAAAGTATATATAAAAACTTCTGGCTGTCAGATGAATGAGTATGATTCAGCTAAAATCCTCGATATTCTTGAGGCTACCGAAGGCTATAGCCAAACAGAAGCCGTAGAGCATGCCGATTTAATAGTCTTAAATACTTGTTCTGTTAGGGAGAAGGCTCAAGAAAAATTGTTCTCTGATCTGGGCAGAATTCGTAAACTTAAACCTGCAAGAGCCAAAATTGCGGTTGGTGGTTGTGTTGCATCTCAAGAAGGGGAGGGGGTATTGCAAAGAGCGCCTTATGTCGATGTGGTATTTGGACCCCAAACTTTGCATCGCCTGCCTGCGTTGATAGAGGAAAGGCAAAAAACTGGTCGTCCACAGATTGATTTAAGTTTTCCTGAAATTGAAAAGTTTGACCACTTACCTGAACCTAAAGTAAACGGGCCCACTGCATTTGTGAGTATTATGGAAGGGTGTTCTAAATATTGTAGTTTTTGCGTAGTACCCTATACCCGTGGAGATGAGTTTAGTCGCGAGGTTGGCTCTGTCATGCAAGAAATTGAACAATTAGCACGACAAGGCGTGAGGGAAGTTACTTTATTGGGACAAAATGTCAATGCTTATTTGGCTTCTTGGGGTAGCTGGCTGCCAGCTGAGGGAGAAAGTTGTAATTTTTCTCAATTATTACACTTGGTTGCTCAAATTAAAGGGATAGATAGAATTCGCTATACTACGAGCCATCCTATAGAATTTTCAGATCAGCTGATAGCATCTTATCGTACCATTGCCAAATTGGTCAACCATGTTCACTTACCAGTTCAACATGGCAGTGATAAAATTTTGATGGCTATGAAAAGGGGATATTCGGTTTTGGAATACAAAAGTCGGATTAGAAAACTACGCCAAATTCGCCCTAACCTGTCGATTAGTTCAGATTTTATAGTCGGATTTCCGGGCGAAACAGAAAAAGATTTTCAGTTATTGCTGAACCTAGTTGAAGA
>JASGCH010000108.1 GCA_030054245.1 Gammaproteobacteria bacterium
AGATTTGGTGATTACAGTAGATACCAGTGTGGCGCATTTGGCTGGTGCACTTGGCAAGCCGGTGTGGTTGTTAAATCGATTGGATACCTGCTGGCGTTGGGGAAACTCGGGCAATACCACGCCATGGTACCCATCGATGTTTATTATGAGGCAAGAGCGACCCGGAGATTGGGCATCGGTTTTTCGGCAACTCCAGCAGAAATTAAAGCAGTGGGTCGCTTAGTCAGACCCTTGCACCTCATTAAAACAAGGGGACCAAGGTCCTAACTTTGTCATTTGTGCAACGCATCACAGCGGAAGAACATCTGCCATCATAAATACAAATTATAATTGAAATGAAGTTGCCCTTGTTTCAAGGAGGCAACACCACAGCCCTAGGTCTAAGTAAGTTAGTTTGTATGAGTTTGTTGTGAGGGTTGTTAAATTTTTTAGCTTGGTTGTTTTTTTTTATGAGTATTAGCCATCTTCCATCTCCCATTAGTATATCTCCAGATATTCAAGCCATTGTGGTTGCCCAGTCTTCTCAAGAAAGATCGGAATTAGTTAGGCATTGGCTGGACAGTCAACCTAGCAAAGAATCCCTTCAATACTTGTACCGGTTGTTGGTGGATAAGGACAAAGGATCAGCTAGAAACATCCGTTTGCGTTTAGACGAACTAAAAAATGGCGATCAATACGCCATGCAAGTTGGTGAATGGCTAAGTTCTGCTGGAGAATTATTGGAAAATAATGCAACCTCTTTAGGCCAATTGCTTGCTTGGCAGAGGGATCTAGCCAAAACCAAGTTAGCTGTGGACCAAGAACCTCTACAAACTACTTACCAAGCTATTGTACAAAAAATCCAACAAATTGAATGGATTGAACAAACAGCCAAGATATTGCTGGAAGAAGAAAAATTGTTGTGCCACAGAATCGAGATGCTGACGCTACAAAATTGGCAAGAAGCATATTCCCGAGGCGATGAATTAATCGTTGATATTTCGCACTGGGAGGAGCGACAATCTGGGTTATTAGCCCACTCCTTGTTAGCAACTTTAGACGCACGGTATGTCAAATGGTTACAAGATGCTAGAAGCCATCTGAATATTGTGGAAAAAGGTTTATTTAATGCCCTAGAGGTGGCTAAAGCCGCTGATAGCCATCCACTAGCCCCTCTCCCTGAAGTCATTCATTGGGCGAATCAAATCACCAAGAACAGGAGCGACGAAAAATTACGGACAACAGACAATCAGCTGGTTGATGAGGTTTTGGAACAAATTAAACTGAAAGTCTCTGAGCTTAAACGACAGTTGGAGAATGGACAAAGTCAGCAGTGTTTGCAAATAGCTCAAGAACTGAATGTTTTGATGACGCCAAAGCGCTTGCCAAAAGACCTAGAAGTTGAATGTAAGTTCTTGATAGAGATTGCAGAAAAGCAAGATTCTTGGAAAAAATGGTCCATTACTGAGCAGGGTCGTAGATTGATTTCCCGGGTATCTAGCTTGTATCAAGCCGACAACGCAGGACCTACCGCTGAAGCCATGAATTCGGCCAAAATTTTTGAGCAATTGCTAGAGATCAAAAAAGAATGGAAGGCTTTGTATCAAACTGAGTTGATGCCTATCACCTTAATAGCTAAATTTGAGAGAGCGACGAAAAAGGTCTATGATCTGATTGGACCATGGCTCGCGCAAATCAGAGAAACAGAAAAAAGGCATGAAGAAAGTCGCCTTCGGTTGATTGAATCTCTGCAACAAAACTTAAGTCAACGGGATTACCAGACTATTGATTGGCGCGAGTACCAAGATTTTTTATACAAGGCATACCAACAGTGGAATTCTGCTGGGCATGTACATCCGGTGGTTTATGCTAAGTTAGACCAGCAATGGAAAGAGCTTTACAAAAAACTAGAACATCCTTTCCAAGAGGTTCAACGGCAGAGTATAGAGCGCCGAAAACAATGGATCACCAAGGCCACTGAGTTGTCCCTCTCCCCCAGTACCATGGCTCATTCTTTTAAAAGTTTACAATCTTTATGGAGCCAAGAAGCACGCCAAGTTCCTCTCGATGCTAAAAGAGAAGAACAGCTTTGGTTGAAGTTTCGAGCACCTATCAATCAATATTTTGAGCGCTTACAGTCCGAAAAATTAGCCAAGCAGAAAGCCGAGAGGGAGCGCTATTTGCCTATTTATCAGTCGCTAGAAGAATTGACCGCGGCTTGTAAGCAAGAAAACGCCGAAGCGATTGAAAATGCAATGCTAGCATTGGATCGGGTAATCATGCAACCCGCAACCGATTCTCTCGAGCAGAGTGTTAAACCTGCGTTAGCGGTAAATTTACCAACTATTTCAGCTACGCCTGACGAGCTTGGCACTCTTCCAGGGCAGATGGAAGTGGTTGAAGCTGGTGCCTTGAAAGAAGATGCACCCGCTCGTTTAGTTCAGAAGGGGAGCATTTCTCCAGGAACCCCAGCAACTCCAGCACTTAGGTTAATTGCTAGGCGAGGGGACGATAGACCCAACCATAAAATGAAGGAGCCGGTGAGCACGGCAAAAACCAAGCCATCGGTTTATAGCAGAAACAAACCAAAAGTCACGGCTTCGCCTATGAGAGCTTTTATACCCGCTAATAAGCCCTTGAAAATTCTAGATATGAGCGCCGATTTAAAGGAAACTTATAACCATGCTTTGGTCGAAGCCAAGAAAACCCTTAAAGAATTGAAACAAAGAGTGTATGGAGATTTAGTGCAACAGATAGTGGATGCTTGGGAACAACGCAATGTCGAGCTATTGCCCTCTTTGCGAGATTTAGGCAAACAAGTCAACGCAACCATGCGTTCCAAGTGGCTAGACGCATTGAGTAAAGTAGCCCATACCGAGGAATTAGGTGCTTGGTTACTGCGTTTAGAAGTCGCCGCCGATGTGCCTTCTCCAGCGGAATTTGTAACACAAAGAAGGCTGTTGATGTTGTCCAATTTATCGAGCAAAAACAAATCTCCTCCTAGTTTGACTTGGGCAGAAGATTTAGCACAAGTTTTTTTAGGAACTTTTAACCAAAGGGCAGGTCAAAGAATGGTCAAAATATTGCCAGCTTTGTTAAAAATACCGGCTTTAGGAAGATAAATATTTGACAAACCAAAATTTATGAGTCGAGACTTCTGGACAAGGTCTTGGACGAGCTACCCAATGACTAGGCTGGAGTTGGCCTCCAACTTCATTTCCTAGGGGGTTTATACAGAGTGAACCACCTAGCTTCGTCATTTGGCATAGTAGCCAGCTTTGAAACTCAGGTGTAACGGTCTTTCTATTTGAATTCTATGACGCACAAGTTAACCCTAAATGGCATTAAATTGGCCGTGGCTAAAGCCAATATTCGAAAAAAAGATAAGTTGGATTTATCCATTATCGTGTTGGATGAGGGTTGTTCGGTAGCTGGGGTATTTACTAAAAATGCTTTCTGTGCCCCGCCAGTGACACTTTGTAAAGAATTTTTAGCCACTTCACAATCGATAAGGGCTTTGGTAATTAACACGGGCAACGCCAATGCGGGCACGGGTAAGGATGGCAAAAACCGCGCTTTACAAATCTGTCAGGCCGTCGCTGATGAATTACAAGTAACGCGAGAACAAGTGTTACCTTTTTCCACTGGGGTGATTATGGAAACACTACCGAGTGATAAAATAATAGGGGTGATTCCCTCTATGTTACAACAACCCAACGCCGAATGGTTGGAGGTGGCAACTGCTATAATGACGACTGACACCTTTCCAAAAATATTTTATCGGCAACTTCAGATAGCTGGAGAGCTGGTCACGGTCGTCGGTATAGCCAAAGGAGCGGGTATGATCCATCCCAATATGGCGACTATGTTGGGATTTATCGCTACCGATGCACGCATCGGTCAAGCCTGTCTTGATCAATGGGTCAAAGATTTGGCGAATCAATCGTTTAACTGCATTTCGGTCGATGGCGATACTTCGACCAATGACTCTTTTGTATTAATGGCGACCAACAAAATCGACCATCCCAGAGTGGATAGCGACGAGTCATCCACTGCCCATGAACTCTATCAAGCACTCTTAGGCGTGGCGATAGACTTGGCACAAGCCATTGTCAAAGACGGGGAGGGGGCGACCAAATTGATTACCATTGAAATTAATCAAGGATTAAGCCATGCCGAGTGTAAAAAAATCGCTTTCTCCATCGCCCATTCGCCTTTGGTGAAAACCGCGTTTTATGCCAGTGATCCTAATTTAGGGCGTATTCTGGCGGCCATTGGTAAAACCGATATTGAAGATTTACAAGTTGAGCTTATTGATGTTTATTTAGATCAAGTATGGGTGGTAAAAAATGGGCAAAGGAATCCAGACTATCATGAGGCGGCAGCGAAACAAGTGATGTTGCAATCTGCTATGACCATCCGTGTGGATTTAAAACGAGGGGATTGTACGGGGAAAGTGTGGACTTGCGATTTGGGGCATGAATATGTTACCATCAACGCCGAATATCGCACTTAAGGGGGGGCGACAAAAACAGTTGTTCAATGACGGCTTGACGCAGTACTTACCTTAGATGAACGGTTAAATTCCACTAGGGTGCGAAGCTGGTTATTCAGTGCGTGGGCAACGGGCATCTTTTTGGAATGTCTATCTACCAGTGAAATTGTATGTATCATGTTAAAAAAATTGAACTTGCTCTCGAAGACCTGAATGTGGCTTTAGCCAAGTGGGTGGCTACTCTACCATCTCCTTTGAAAGCTCCTGATTGGCAACAAGGCATAGCTTTTAGATATCGAAAAAAACCTCGGCTTGAATTGCAAGTACTGACCCATTTAATCCCTTTACGCTTAGACGATTTGAAAAATATTGAGTCTCAAAAGTCGCGAGTCTATAAAAATACCTTGCAGTTTGTACGGGGTCTGCCGGCGAACAATGTATTAATGACAGGGGCTAGGGGGACGGGTAAATCTTCTTTGGTGCGTGCTTGTTTACATGCCTTAGCCCATGAAGGATTGCGACTGATAGAACTAGACAAAGACGATTTACTCGATTTAGCTGATATCGTTGCCTTGTTGGCTGAGCGTCCAGAAAAATTTATCATTTTTTGTGATGATCTGAGTTTTGGTGATAATGAAAACAGCTTTAAGGTCTTAAAATCGGTGTTAGACGGCTCTATAGCCAGTACCTTAACGCCCAATGTCGTGATTTACGCCACCAGTAATCGTCGACACCTATTGCCTGAATACCTTCACGAAAACCAAGTCAATGCCACTGACGGCGAGATTCACCCAGCTGAAATCGTTGAAGAAAAGATTTCTTTATCGGATCGGTTTGGTTTATGGGTGAGCTTTTATCCTTTTAACCAAAGCGAATACCTAGCCGTGGTCGAAAGTTGGTTACGGTACTTTCAGTATGGTGTCCATGGTCAAGACGAACA
>JASGCH010000109.1 GCA_030054245.1 Gammaproteobacteria bacterium
GTAACAACGCTAGATGGTTATGAAATGGCAAAAAAAGGGTTGGCAGGTCCAGCCCTTGTAGCGGCTGGGATAGGTTCTTTCTTTGCAGGCACTGTGGGTACCATTATACTCGCGGCATTTGCACCTATCATGATAAGTTTTGCTCTTAAGTTTGGTCCCGCAGACTACTTTTCGTTGATGGTATTAGGTCTTATTGGTGCCATCGTCTTAGCGTCTGGGTCTTTGTTAAAAGCTATCGCCATGATTATTTTAGGACTTCTTTTGGGTATGGTGGGTACAGATGTCAATTCTGGAGTGGCAAGATTTAATCTAGGGATGAATGAATTAGCCGATGGCATAGGGATTGTTGCTTTAGCTATGGGTATTTTTGGCTATGCGGAAATTATCAATAACTTAGGACAAGATACGGTCCAGAAAAATATATTTACAAAATCTGTCACTAACATCTATCCAAGACTTAAAGACTTAAAAAGATTTATGCCTGCAGTTTTAAGAGGAACTGGACTAGGGTCTTTATTAGGTATACTACCAGGAGGGGGCGCTATTTTAGCTTCGTTTTCAGCCTACGCTTTAGAAAAAAAAACCAAACTGAAGGAAGGTGAAGTACCCTTTGGACAAGGAAATATTCGCGGGGTAGCGGCACCTGAAGCCGCAAATAATGCAGCTTCGCAAACCTCTTTTATACCGCTTTTAACTTTAGGTATTCCACCTAATGCCGTTATGGCACTGATGGTTGGCGCGATGACTATACACTCTATACAGCCCGGTCCACAAGTCATGAGTGCCAATCCAGAATTGTTTTGGGGATTAATCTCTTCCATGTGGATTGGAAATTTAATTTTAATTGTTTTAAACCTACCCCTAGTAGGTATATGGATAAAATTGTTAGACATCCCCTATAGATTATTATTTCCAGCTATTATTTTATTTTGTGCTTTAGGTGTATATACTACGAATAATAGTATTTTTGATATATGGTTGGTTGCCATTTTTGGAATTTTTGGATATATTATTTCTAAGTTAGGCTGTGAACCCGCGCCATTGTTGTTAGGCTATGTTTTAGGTCCACTTATGGAAGAATATCTGCGCAGAGCTATGTTAATATCGCGTGGTAGTTGGGAGGTATTTATTACACGCCCTCTATCACTGACATTTTTATTGCTTTCCGTCATTTTGTTGGTTTTCGTTATGCTTCCCTCCATAGGCAAAAAGCGTGCGGAAGCATTTGTAGAGAAATAAGTAGCCATTTTTTCTGGTAAAGCGTATGGAAATTTTTGATTATAAAAATATTTTACTGTTACCTAGAAAGTGTCAAGTAGAAAGTCGGGCACAATGCGACACTTCCATAACACTCGGAAATCGTAGGTTTAGAATCCCGGTGGTTCCAGCCAATATGAAAACGGTCATTGGCAAAGAAATCAGTGAGTTCTTAGCCAAAAACCATTACTTTTATATCATGCACCGATTCAACATTGACCCTGTTGAGTTTGTTCGCTATATGCATGATAAAGGTTTGTTTGCCTCCATTTCGTTAGGCATTAAGGAAGCAGATTATGAATGTGTAAAGCAGTTGAAAAAACAGGGACTGACACCAGAATACATCACAATAGATGTGGCACATGGACACTCTGAATCAGTTCGTAAGCTTATTACTTATATCAAAGATACATTGCCCGACTCCTTTATAATTGCAGGAAATGTGGGTATACCTGAAGCGATTATTGACTTAGAAAATTGGGGAGCTGATGCAACCAAGGTTGGCATTGGTCCTGGAAAAGTTTGTATTACAAGAGTAAAAACCGGATTTGGTACGGGTGGATGGCAACTGTCTGCATTGCGTTGGTGTTCAAGAGTAGCTACCAAGCCTATTATCGCCGATGGCGGAATTCGAGAGCATGGAGATATTGCCAAAAGTATTCGTTTTGGTGCCTCTATGGTCATGATAGGCTCCATGTTGGCAGGGCATATTGAGAGCCCTGGTCAAACTGTGGTCAAGAATGAAAAAATGTATAAAGAGTATTTTGGTAGTGCCAGTGATCACAACAAAGGTGAATACAAGCATGTTGAAGGTAAAAGAATTTTGATTTTAATTAAAGGCAAATTAGCCGACACCTTGGTAGAAATAGAACAGGATATTCAAAGTTCTATTTCTTACGCTGGCGGGACCAGTCTTTTGGATATACGAAAAGTGAACTATGTCATACTAGGTGGAAATAATTCAGCTAATTTGTTCTAAAAAGCCATTGCCCAATCAAGACCGTTGCACCATCGGATTCGCCGCCGACTGCACTGCCAAATGCACTGCCAAATGACTGTATTATGTGGCTCACCCCGAATGAAAAGGCTATTGCACCATCGGCTGGTGCCGCTCGGTAAGCTGTCAAAATACAAGGCTTCCGCGCACCACGCAACCCGATTCATTTCCGAAGATGATCATTCGCTAGTGAGTACCGCATAACGCAGTCATTTGACAACCGCGGCACCAGCTGATGGCGCAATAGTCTTCTACATTAAATATTAACCATGTTCTATCCACATATTTTTGATGTGATTGTCGTAGGTGGCGGGCACGCTGGCACAGAAGCGGCTTTAGCCAGTGCCCGTATGGGTTGCAAAACTTTGTTACTCACCCAAAGTATTGAAACACTCGGACAAATGAGTTGTAATCCATCCATTGGTGGCATCGGTAAAGGGCAACTCGTTAAAGAAATCGACGCATTAGGTGGAGTTATGGCCTTGGCGGCCGATAAATCATCCATCCAGTTTCGATTATTAAATTCTTCTAAGGGACCTGCTGTCAGAGCAACAAGAGTACAAACCGATAGAGCCTTGTACAAACAAGCCATCTTGGAATTTTTGCAAAACCAACCCAACTTATGGATTTTTCAGCAAACCGTAGATGACTTAATTGTCAAAGGTCATACCGTTAGTGGTGTAAACACGCAAATCGGTATAAAATTTGAAGCTCGTGCCATTATTTTGACAGCTGGAACCTTTTTAGATGGCAAAATCCATGTAGGTGAGGCACAATATGCGGCTGGTCGAGCGGGAGACCCGCCATCCATTCGCCTTAGCCATCGCTTAAAAGAATTAAACTTGCCTCAGGGCAGGCTGAAAACGGGTACACCACCTAGGTTAGACAAACGGTCTATAGATTTTACCAAGTGTTTGGAGCAACCAGGGGATAGTAATGCCCAAGAGATCGTATTTAGCTTTTTGGGATCTCCAGACATGCATCCCCCACAAATATCATGCTGGATTACGCATACCAATAGCCATACACACGATCTAATTACACAACAAATACACCGAAGTCCACTTTATAATGGTCAGATTGAATCGATTGGACCTCGGTATTGCCCTAGTATAGAAGATAAAATTCATCGCTTTGCCGATAAACTTAGCCATCAAATTTTTCTTGAACCAGAAGGCCTAAAAACCAACGAGATCTATCCAAATGGCATTAGCACGAGTTTGCCCTTTGACATACAATTGCAAATCGTTAGGTCTATCAAAGGACTAGAAAATGCCCATATATTACGACCGGGTTATGCCATTGAATATGATTATTTTAATCCTATCAAATTAAAACCCAATTTAGAAACGCAAGATATAGCCAATTTGTATTTTGCCGGTCAAATTAATGGAACTACCGGTTATGAGGAAGCTGCTGCCCAAGGTCTGTTAGCTGGAATAAATGCCGCTTTATTTTGTCAAAACAAGGCGGCATGGAGCCCAAGCCGAGATTTAGCTTACTTGGGTGTCATGGTAGATGATCTTATCACCAAAGGAACTTCAGAGCCCTATCGAATGTTTACCAGTAGAGCAGAATATCGTCTCCAGTTGAGAGAAGATAATGCTGATTTTCGATTAACTGAACTAGGACGGAATTTGGGAGTCATAGATGATTATCGCTGGGATATTTACTGCCGTCGGAAAGAGTGGCTGGAAAATGAGAATCAAAGACTAAAAGGAGAGCATTTAAGTATGTCTGAATACTTAGAGAAATTTAAACCCGCAGATGAAGGAAAGTTGATACATAAAGTTTATAGTTTAGCAGATTTACTCAAACGACCGGATGTACACTACCACAAAATTGAAGAAATCTCAGCTCCACCCCAACCTGATTTACCTTGGTATATGATTGCCCCCCTGAAGGAACAACTGGAAATTTATATTAAATATTCTGGTTATATCGAGAGGCAACAACAAGACATCGCTAGGTCGGCCAATACCTATAATACACCTATACCCACACATATCAACTATGCCAACATCAAGGCCTTAAGCAATGAAGTTAGGCAAAAACTAACCATTCATCGTCCGCCGACCATTGGACACGCATCGCGTATAGCCGGAGTCACTCCTGCCGCGATTTCTTTGCTAACCATTTATTTGAAAAAATGCGTTACACCCAACAAACTGATAATCAGTAAATCCCCTCCCCAGCGATAAAAGACTGTAAGACTGTTGGCACCTATCGGCTGGTGCTACGGTTACACCTCAGCGAGCTATTCTCGCATATACAAGACTGTTGCGCAACCTCCACGAGCTACCCAAGGCTTGAGTTGCGCGCAACCAGCGGAATTGAGCAGTGCAGTCTGAGGCAAAAAGCCGATGGTGTTGCAGTCTTCTTTAAGTTGTCCTTTGATCTATGAAACTAAATATTACAAAATTGATCGAGACCGAACTGATCGAATATAGACTCCCCTACAATCCCCAATTGCTTGAAAATTTATATACCTACCTCTTGCTTCTCCAAAAATGGGGTACTAAAATAAATTTAGTCGGAAACTTAAATGTACCTTTTTTGGTAAGGAACCACTTTATAGACTGTATGTTGGCTATGCCTTATATCCAAGCACTTGGAACCGTACGAACCCTCATTGATGTAGGTAGTGGCGCGGGACTACCAGGGATCATTCTGGCATTGGCTGACCCAAGTTTATTCGTCCATTGTCTTGAACCTAATCATAAAAAGGCTCATTTTATGACCCAAGTCGTGTCGCTACTACAACTTTCTAATGTCAGTGTGCACAATATGCCCATTCAACAATTTAAACTAAAAGCAGATTTAATAACTTGTAGAGCTTACGCACAACTTGTTAAATTTATTAACGACAGCCGGCACTGCCTAGACACTCATGGACTCTGGCTGTCTTACAAAGCCAAGCTCGATGCTCAAGAATTGTGCGCCATAGAAACCTTAGTGAAAAAGATCGAAATTATTGACATTGCTACCCATTATGCCGATAAAAGAGCCTTGGTTTTAATGACTCCACACAACCGAGACCATTAGGCAATATTTACACCATCGGCTGGTGCTGTCAAATGACTGCGTTATGTAGGCGCTCCCAGTTCGTTGCGCTATCCATTGCGTTTC
>JASGCH010000110.1 GCA_030054245.1 Gammaproteobacteria bacterium
GCGCGGGTTCCAACGGTTTTGACTTAATACAGTTTGCGCCTTCTCACAGTTTTAACCAAGAGCTCAAAGAACGCTACGCCAAAAACCGTTTGCGGGTCATGCGCCAAGTGCATTATTCGATCAACCATCGCAACTCCATCGACTTGGTGCTTTTTGTGAATGGCGTGCCCGTTGCCACCATAGAACTTAAAACCGATTTTACCCAAAGTATAGACGACGCCAAGAATCAGTACAAAACCGATCGCCCCCCACGCGACCCAAAAACCAAGCAAGAAGAGCCCCTCCTGAAGTTCAAACGAGGTGCGCTGGTGCACTTTGCGGTGTCCACTTCCGAGGTTTGGATGACTACCCAGTTGAACGGCATGGAGACTTTCTTTTTACCGTTTAATAAAGGTTATCAAGGTGGCAAGGGAAACCCACCTAATCCAGACGGCTATCCAACAGCTTACCTATGGGAAGAAATTTTTCAAAAAGACCGCTGGTTACAAATTCTGGAAAGTTTTATTCAGCTTGAAGTGAAAACCACGACGGATAAAGCGGGCGCCAAAAAGCTTACTGAGGCTTTGATTTTCCCAAGGTATCACCAATTAGATGCAGTCATCAAGCTCATCCACACGGTCAAGACCGAAGGGGTTGGAAAGAATTACTTGTTCCAGCATTCGGCTGGCTCAGGCAAGTCCAACACGATAGGTTGGAGCGCCCATCAACTGGCAACACTGCATAACGCCAACAATCAAAAGATTTTTGATACGGTGATTGTGATCACTGACCGCACCGTACTGGATGAGCAACTCAAAGACACCATAGACCAGTTCTCGGCTACCAAAGGGGTGGTTATTTCTATTGACTCGGACAAGGGGGCTAAGTCAGGCCAGTTGCTTACAGCCCTGACCCACGGGGCGATGATGGTGATTGTTACGCTACAAACCTTTCCTTTCATCCTCAAAGAGATTCGGGAAACCACCACGCTAAAGAACCGAAACTTCGCGGTGATTGCGGACGAGGCGCATTCATCACAAACGGGTTCCTCCGCCAGCCAATTAAGAAAAGTGCTTGGCGGTGATCAATTAGCCATGGATGAAGAGGAGTCTTACGAGGACTACCTCATTAGAGAAACCGAGGCGCGTGCATTACCCAGCAACATCAGCTTCATTGCTTTTACCGCCACACCCAAAGGCAAGACCTTAGAGCTATTTGGTCGCAAAGGCGATAACGGATTGCCGTTACCCTTTCATCTTTACACCATGAAGCAGGCTATTCAAGAAGGCTTCATTTTGGATGTTCTGCAAAACTTTACACCTTATCGTGTGGCCTACCGATTGGCGCATGGAGGGAAAGATTGGGACAGCAAAACCGTCGATAAATCCCAAGCAGGAAAAACCATTGCTCGCTGGGTGCGGCTTCATCCCTACAACATTTCACAAAAAGTCGCGATCATGGTGGAGCATTTTCGAGCCAATGTGATGTGGCGCTTACATGGCCAAGCCAAAGCTATGGTGGTAACCGATTCTCGTCAATCTGCGGTTCGCTACAAAATCGAGATGGAAAAGTACATCCAGTCTGAGGGCTACGACCAAGATATGGCTATCTTGGTGGCGTTTTCGGGCGAAGTCCATGACCCGGAATACGGAGCTTATGCGTTTACTGAAACCCAACTGAATAAGCAGTTGAGGGGAGGCGGCATTCGAGAGGGCTTTACCCATGAGGGCAACAAGCTATTAATTGTGGCGAATAAATTTCAAACGGGTTTTGATCAACCTCTATTGCTGGCCATGTATGTCGATAAGCGTATCGACGGTATCACGGCGGTGCAAACGCTATCAAGGCTCAACCGAACCTATCCAGGAAAAGAGCTCACCTACATATTGGACTTTGTCAACGACATTGAGACGATTCGTCTGGCGTTTGAGCCTTATTACGAACACTCTCAGCTACTTGCTTTAACCAATCCGGACAAGGTGTATGACTTGTCCACCAAGTTAGACAAGCAAAACATCTATAGCCAGCAAGACCTAGAAAACTTCGTCAATGCCTATAGAAAGCCACACGCCAAACAGAAAGACCTGCAATCTGCGTTGCGTAGCCCAGTCTCCCGCTTCAAGGGTCGGTTTATTGATGCTGAGGGTCGGGACGACAAAGAGATGATGGACTTGCTAACCCTGTTCGAAAAGGACTTAGGTAACTTTTGTCGGCTGTATGAATTTATGTCTCAAATCGTCCACTACGCTGACACCGAACTAGAAGCCAGATATCTGTTTTACCGTCACCTAGCACCTCTGATTAAGCCTGAGAACCGTAAGCTAGCGCTAGAGCTAGCTGGGCTAGAGATGACGCACTACAAAATGCACAACGACCCCGCGGTGTCGATACCATTGGGTTTGGCTGACGAGGACGAAATAGGGTTAAAGGGTATTACCAGCGTAGGAAGTGGTAAAGCCAAAGACCCTGAGTTAGTCCAGCTGGAAGAGCTGATAAAGAAGCTCAATGAGCTATTTCCAGAGATTAGCGACACCGACCGCATTAACCTCTTTCGTAACGCTCAGAGCAAGATGATGGAAAACGCGGAACTTCATAAGCAAGCCAAGGCTAACGACGAATCGCAGTTTGTGCAGTCTCCGCGTTTTGAGACGGAGATGCTCGATTGCTTAATTTCCAGCATGGATAGCCATAGAGCCATGACGACCCAGCTACTGAATGATGAAAAGTTGCGCCAGCGCTTTAAGGAATTGTTAGCCAAGTTCGTTTTCAAAGCGATCAGAGCATCAGCTTGAGTTGAAGACTGTTGTACCGGTGCCGTGAGTTGTTACAGGCTTGCGCGCACCACGCAACCCGCTTTATTTAGGGTGGGCGTTCTATGGTCTGGCACATTGAGTAAACGCGAGACCATAGAACGGAGAAATATAACGCAGTCGCCCACTATTTTGGCATATTAAGGATATGCCAAAATAGCGGGCCAAGGTGAAACCGCGGTACCATCAGCGGGTTCCGCGGTTTCAGGGGGTGCTTGTGGAATTAGCCAAGGACATAGCTGGGGAGGTTAACCACAATATCACTTTGGCTGATCAGAGGGCTCTCGGCGTTGGATAAGTGGGGACCGACCTCTTGAAGCGCATGGACGAATATACCCTCGTTAAGCAAGACACCGGTGCTAGCGTTGAGGTTATTAGGTGCTATAGCTATAGGTGGCACACCGATCACTTGGTATGTGGGATCGTATAGGCTGGTGTTGGGGTTGTCGCCATAACCACCCAAATTAGCGAGCATCCCGAGTTTAGTGCCCAATTCAGCGATTGAATATTTGCCGTTGAAATATTGGCCTTCGATGCTGATCCATGATTCAACCCTTGCAGTCTGCAAGTTATCGCTGATGTCGATGACCACATCTTGATCATCAATGTCTACCGCATAGTAGGTATGGCTAACCTCATCGTGCACGAAGCCCAACTCATCAACCAATCTGGTTTGGATTGCCGACCATGTGGTCATGTTGGTATTTTGACGGATATAGATACCGAACTCTGCGACCAAAGAATTTCGGAAGCCTTCAATGTTAGCTACGCCGTTCTCAACCATGAGCTCAATGTGCTGATTAGGTTGGATAGGGACCGACACGCCTGAGATTTCGAACTTACCATCACTATCCAATTGCGTAGTCACGGTAGCAACTTGACCATTTTCGCCAAAAAAGGCGTACGAGCGGCTAGCCGGAAGACCGGTACTGGGGTGACGGATTTCAAACAATTTGTTAAAGCCCAGACGCTCCAATTCAGCATGGTTAACGGCAAAGCCGGTTGCGTTGTTGTGCTCAATGGTGTAGGCGTTGAATGCGTCAACACTATGGATGCTGGTCTTAACACCGCTTTTAGTCACCTCGATGCCAGATGCAGTCACAACAGCGGTACGGCCATCTGGATGTGCGAGCAAGCGTGCGGTGATGTGCTGGGTAGTATGGTCAAATTGGGTATCAGTATCGTAGAACCCTGAAGCGTTGCTCTTAACAGCCACTGCAAAAGCCTGTGCCCGAACTTCGCCGGCGCGATAAACCTCCCCGGCGAGGCGCCTCTCTTCAGCTTGAGTGGCTACGATATCTTGAGTTAATACGGTAAGATTGCCAGAAGCCTTATAGACCGTGCCCCAGTTTGGAGCGGCTTGACCATTGGCATTGGTGAATTGAATGACTGCGCGACCATTATAGTCAGAAAGTACTATACCATAACATTGGTAGCCATTGCCAGTTACCCAAGTTACGAGATCGCCGATGAGTGTTTGATTGAAGCCGAAGTTTGTTTTTGCGTTAGACATAATTTAATAATTAAATACTGATTATACAAGATTTTTGTATGATCTAGGTAAAAATTGCCAAATTTTTATTGGGGACCTTTGCGCCGGCGGCTGGTGCCACAGTTTTGCAGTGATAAAAAACACTTTCCAACCCACATTCTCTTCCTTTTGCGCTTCGAGAATATCGAGATACGCCCAAAACTTCATTTCCTTGGGTAATAACCTCTTGAACTCATCGGGAGAGTTTGGACTCACCTTAACTTTTTCAAGAGGGTCACAAAACCAGCTATGGAATCGGGTACCGATTTTTTCAAAGTTTTCGTTTGATGCACCCGTTTTGCTTGGGTGAATCGTGTCAGCGTACTGGCTACCCAAGCATTCTTAAGACTGTTGCACCAGCTGATGCGGCAACAGTCTTTTCTTTATAAGCCAAAATCTAGGCTTTGCTCAGGATTTCCAACAAAAAATTTTCAACCCAGCCCAATTCGACCACGATTTATGCTATAATTTTTCTTATTCACCCATGCAAGTTCTTCAAAGATAATCGATAACCCATTGACGGCCAAGGTTAGAAATTGAACCAGAAACAAGATGGTTGCACCATCGGCTGGTGCCGCTCGGTGAGTTGTCATAATGCTCGTTGTTCTTGCATAGTGTGTAGCCAGCGGTACCAGCCGTCGGCGCAAAAGTCTTTGAAATGATGTATGCGACAAGTTTGTCGCATACTACACATTAGGCCTCACGAAGCGTTTTCGCAAGACTCGACCGAAGTTGTGAGTATTGGCCTTACACCTTAGTTTTATCCAAGAAAGGAATCATGATATGAAGTGCCCTGTATGCGCAGATGTGAGCTTGGCCATGTATGATCGCCAAGGAATCGAGATTGACTATTGCCCAAAGTGCCGTGGTGTCTGGCTGGATCGAGGTGAGCTAGACAAGTTGATAGAGCGTTCCGGTACTGAATCGTCGCAGTCTCGCTCTCCAGAGCCGCGCAATGTTCAGCCGCCTCAGTACGCCTCACGGGATTCGGACCACTACAAACGCAAGAAGAGTCTGCTGGGCGATCTGTTCGACTTCTAATTAAAACCGTTGC
>JASGCH010000111.1:0-1638 GCA_030054245.1 Gammaproteobacteria bacterium
TTGAGCATGGTGTCACCTGAACCTCATCCTTCAATAGAAGGTGAATTGGACTTGGCGATTATAGGTGCTGGTTTGTGTGGCGTGATCGCCTTGTATTACGCACGCCAAGCTGGCTTGGCCGTCAAAGTATTTGAAAAATACGCCACGGCCGGTGGCTTATGGAGCCAACTCCCCACTTGGCAAGATATTCAAATCAGTGAATTAGATTGGAAAATTGGCGATCTACCGCTACATGGGCACCATCAACCAGCTATTTTAGCCAATATTCAAGCCTGGGTCTCCCAATACGCTTTGGCTACCGATATACTCTTCAATTGCCCAGTGCGGCGTGTACGGCGCGAAAACAACTTATGGCTTTTAGAAACCCCCCACCAAGTGGTGCGTGCCCGGCATTTGCTGGCCGCCACAGGAGGACATAACCTGCCGTATATTCCAGACATGGTACGACGAGACAGCCAAATTCAGGAGTTTCATGCCGCCTCTTTGTCAAACCCAAATATTTTGACAGGTTCTAAAGTACTGGTCGTCGGTGGTGGGGCTTCGGCGTTTGATTTAATAGAACAAAGTTTTTTACACGGCGCCCGTCAAGTGGCTTGGGTGTATCGCGGTCTCAAATGGTTTTTACCCACGGGAAAACCTAAAAATGTGGCAGGTAGCGTTCGTGGGTTTGCCCGGATGCAAGGGGCGGGACTAAGTTTTGACCAACAAAATGAGCTTATGCGTACCGATATGTTGGCACGCTACCAACGCTTTGGTATCGATGACCTGAAACCCAGCCAGCCTTTTGATGTGCGTTTTGACCAATTGATGCCCGGGCGCGCCCTGATGTTGGCGCGTTATCATGAAATCCATCGCTATGCGGCAGAAGTTATGTCAATACAACACGATCAGGTGCACTTAAGCCAAGGTCTCACCTTACAAGCTGATGTGGTGTTGTGGGGGACGGGCTATTGCGTCGATTTATCGTACTTTGCCGACCCTGATCTCGCCCGGATTCAAACTTTGTCTAGTTTGGCTAAGAGGGTAGGGGGATTCTTGAGCCAAGACTATGATCATTTATATTTTCCGAGTTTGGGTTTAGACGGCATAGGCAGTGCCAGTTTTAATTACGCGCTGATTTGTCGCTCGATTATTTCCCAAGTCTGCGGTCGCGCGCGACTCGAGCGCACCCAAGTCGCGCACCATATCAACCATTTTGATTTGGTGGACTATTTTGCCCCGCGCGACCCCAGCAACTACCCCGGCGACTGGCAAAAACATTACCGAGACTTGGCTTTGCATACGCCAGATACCGAGCCTTACCCCATTCCACTTTGGTATTAAGCTTGGGTTACGCAGTAAAAAAACGCCAGCTTGACATTCCTTTGCCAAGACTGTTGCACCCGGCTACGCCGCGACTGCACCACCCAATGACTGCGTTAGGTTCCTCCATTCGCCCACCAGCTCATTTACATCCATACAATTTTCTCTAGTTGTTCAGGCGAGAGCCGTGCTTCTAGCTTAGGGCGCCACTCTTTTAGTATTTTGGCACCCTTTAACTGGGCTCCCGTCCAATCCTTCACCTTATCTACATCAAGCGCTCCCTGTCAAGTTTGCCACCTGCAATTGCACCATCAATTGGCGTAAACGCTCCATTAA
>JASGCH010000111.1:1738-5367 GCA_030054245.1 Gammaproteobacteria bacterium
GGGCTCCCGTCCAATGATTCACCTTATCTAAATCAAGCGCCCCCTGCAAGTTCGCCCCCTGCAAGTTCGCATCTGTTAAGTTCGCCTCTGTCAAGTTTGCCACCTGCAATTGCACCATCAATTGGCGTAAACGCTCCATTAACTGGGCTCCCGTCCAATGATTCACCTTATCTAAATCAAGCGCCCCCTGCAAGTTCGCATCTGTTAAGTTCGCATCTGTCAAATTCGCTCCTGCCAAGTCCGCCTCTGTCAAGTTCGCCTTTGTCAAGTTCGCCATCCATAATTGTAGTATACGGTCCATTAACTGGTTTTCCGTCCAATCCTTCACCTTATCTAAATCAAGCGCCCCCTGCAAGTTTGCCTCTGTCAAGTTCGCCCCTGTCAAGTCCGCTCTTGTTAGGCCCGCCCCCTGCAAGTTTGCCTCTGACAAGTTTGCCCCCTGCAATTGCGCATCTGACAAGTTTGCTCCTTGCAATTGCGCATGTGACAAGTTCGCTCCCTGCAATTTCGCTTCCTGCAATTCTGCCAAATGCCAGTGAATGTTCTTTAAATTTAAAAAATACAAGTTGGATTTTTTAGCACTGAGTCCTTTAAAATGAGCCGATGTTAGGTCTGACTCAAACTCTCTCCAGAACTTACATTCCTCATAGGTAATGACTTGGTTTAATGCCGACTGCAAAAATTCTTTCTCTGCAGATGGCTCCTTTTTAGCAGCCTTTCCCTTTTCAGAACCCTTTATAGTACCTTCCACAAAAACCAGCCAAGCGCCTTTAAGCACTGCAAAGGCCGGCCTTTGCAAAGATCTACCATGGTCCCCATTTAAAAACTGTCTTAATTGATCTACCGCTGCGATTTTTAGTTGGTACGAGGATTGAGCGTCAGTGCCTGTATCTACTCCACAAGCCCACTTACTAAGCTGATGAAAATCTTTTAGGTTGGTGTCTTTGCGAGTATTTTCTATCGTGGACACTGCATTCTGATCTCTAAAAAACCATAAAGCAAACAAAACGGGTAATGTGTAAATAGCCACTTTTAGAGTACTTACGATCTCCCCCAGATCCTTGGGTGTGCCTTTGGAGACCGTATCCTTAGTGGATTGATCCGCAAAAAGACCCTCAATACCCATCGATGGCAGTACTAACCACCATAAAAAAGTAAACACTCCAAACAAACATAGACAAATTACCCGATGGCGATCTACCCAAGCTGATAGATCATCCAACTTCTTTAGGTCATACCACTTCTTTTTTATTTTTTGGCGGTGGTGGCGTAACAAGTCTTGTTTCCAGGGTTCGCCAGCTCCCCATGGAACGCGGATCTCCCAACCAAGTTGCTTCCACTGCCACTCCTTCCATGCTTCCTGCCAATCGAGTACATTCAGATAAACTGCCCAGATGAATAGAATGATAAGTATATGGCTTATTATATCAGCTGTCTCAGTTGTCGTCATATTGGGATAAGGTCTATTAGTTACTGCAAAAGCCCTGGAGGTGACGCCCTAGGTAATGCTAAGAGTTCGCTATCCAAGGATCTCCACCTCAATTATGCTTTACCGCCACGGTTTTGAGCGTGGTAAATCCCAACAAAGCCTCAAAACCTTTTTCCCGACCATAGCCCGAAGACTTCACACCGCCAAAAGGCAGTTCTATGCCTCCACCAGCACCATAATTGTTGATAAATACTTGGCCACAACGCATTTTTTTGGCGACCCGCCACTGTCGCGCACCGTTTTCTGTCCAGATTCCAGCCACCAAACCAAAATGCGTAGAATTGGCTAATTGAATGGCGTGTTCCTCTGATTCAAACGGCATGGCGGATAGAATCGGTCCAAATACTTCTTCTTGGGCTAGTCTATGGTTTACTGGAACATCGCCATACAGGATCGGGGCTTGGTAAAAACCACGGGCGTCTGCCTTAGGGTGTATAGAGCCTTGCGCCACGATGGGCAGGTGCCGGGCTTCGTCCATAAATTGCTGAACGCGGGTGATTTGGCTGGCTCGAATGAGGGGTCCTAAAGCCAAATCTAAATTTGGTGGGCCCGCTTGTAACTGGCTAAAAACCGCGGCCAGTTTAGCCAAAAACTCGGGGTAAATCGATTTTTCGACGAGTAGGCGCGAGCCGGCGCTACAAGTTTGTCCAGCGTTTTGCACGATGGCATTGATAATAAAAGGCACAGCGGCTTCTTGGTCGGCGTCGGCAAAGACAATTTGTGGACTCTTACCACCCAATTCTAAGGTGACTGGGCAATGCCGTTCAGCCGCCAGCTGTTGAATCAAGGTACCTACACGAGGACTACCGGTAAAGCTCAGGTGGTCAATTCCTGGATGCTGGGCCAAAGCTGAGCCAACTTCGTGGCCATACCCGGTGATGATATTCAGCGTTCCAGCTGGAAAACCCACTTCTACAGACAATTGAGCCACGCGCAAAATCGATAAGCAAGCATCTTCTGAGGGTTTTATCACACAGGTATTGCCAGCCGCCAAAGAAGCCGCCACGCTACGACCAAAAATTTGTAATGGATAATTCCAAGGAATAATATGCCCGGTCACGCCGTGAGGTTCTCGCCAAGTGAACGCGGAATAGCCGGGTAAGTAGGGGAGGGTGTCGCCATGCAGTTTATCACAGCAACCTGCATAAAACTCAAAGTAACGCACCAAAGCCAACGCGTCAGCCGTAGCTTGTTTGCTAGGTTTGCCACAATCTCTTTGCTCAATGGCCGCCAATTCGACTTGGTGCTGATCTATGGCTTGGCTGAGTTTCATTAACAGTCGGCTCCTGGCTTGAGCGCTTAAAGCTCCCCATCCTTGGGCAAAGGAATTTTGGGCAGATTGCACGGCCGCATCGACATCGGCCGTGTGACTGCGTTGTAGGCTGTCGTACACTTCAGCCGTGGCGGGGTCGATGACCTCAATGGTTAGACCTGAAGTACTGGCAACCCATTGGTTGTTGATAAAATTTAATTGTGACATAGGGTTTATGTGAGCGAAAAAAAATTTTTTTAAAAATTTTTTAGATTTGTATAAATAAGTAATGAAGACCGCGGCGTAGCCGTCGGTGCAAAGGTTTCTATGGTATGTTCATATTTATTGTTACAAATGAAAAGAATAATTCAGGTACTTAAGATTGCTACAGATATATTTAAAATACTGTACTGGATAAAACAGTTATGGGGGGCGATAATGGATGTTTTTAGTTGAGTTGTGCAAAAGTCTCAGATTACCACTAGCGTCCTACGATCTAGGTAATCATCACCGTCTGGTCGATACATCCAAACAGGGGATCGTCAAAACTCCCATGAGGTAAGCGAGCGCGAATCACCACTCTATCACCCGCCTGCATAAAGGGCGTGGTAGGTTTGCCAGTTAAAATCGTTTCAATCGACCGCCTTTCAGCAATGCAACTGCTTCCTCTAGGCCACTGTCGCTGGCCATTCACCACAATGCCTGGATTGCTGATGGTGCCAGAGCCCACTAAAGTACCAGCTTTAGCCCGGCGGGTTTTGCATAAGTGGGCGATGAGTTGCCCAAAATGAAAGGTCATGTCGGGTGCCGCCAGACAGCAACCAAATTCCTGTCCATTATACAAGGTTTGCACGACAATATCTGCCCGTCCTCCTTGCCAGTGATCTC
>JASGCH010000112.1 GCA_030054245.1 Gammaproteobacteria bacterium
ATGCGAGACAATAGAACGGAGAAATATAACGCAGTCGCGAGCTATTCTCGCATGTTGGGTGTGGGTGAGAATAGCTCGCGGAGGTGTAACCGTGGCACCAGCCGATGGTGCAACGGTCTTGACACTAGGAGCGCCTTGTTGTAATGATACCAAGGTGCTATGGTTCTTGTCGATGCGAATTTCTCTTCATTTCTCTCATTTCTCTCTTGACTGGACATTTGGGGCATTTTGTTACAAGCGAAATGCCACGATCGTTGTACTTGCTGGTTGTCATGATTACCAGGCAAGGCTTCGCACGCCAGCGGAGTTTGTAGAGCGGTTCACCTAGGGGTGGATCGCATAATTTAATCATTTGACAGGGTAGGTAGCGGTGAAACCGAGGGTATAGCAGTCTTAATATGAGAGACCTTTGCACAAATCGGACGAACTGCCAAAGTATAAGGCTTAGTGGCACACAACCAGCTTCATTTCTGAATGATGATCATTCGCTGGTGAGTACCGCATAACGCAGTAATTTGGCGGTGCAGTCAGCGGCGTAGCCGTCGGTGCAAAGGTCTCTATTAAACAGATTAAGCGATTCAGTACCATGTCAAATAGGGTAAGTATTTTCGATTTTTTGCTTTAAGAATATGAAACTTTCGAATGTAGAGCGCCAGCGCTACCGTAAAACTTTTGCTCGACGAAAAAGTATAGTTCCAATACCTGATTTATTGGAGATGCAGAAGAATTCGTACAAGGTGTTTTTGCAAGCAGATACCCCTACCGATAAAAGAGAAAATATAGGGTTAGAGTCGTGTTTCAGATCGATATTTCCCATTGTTTCGATAAACAATTGTGTTACTTTGGAGTATGTTGGATATACATTTTCCAAGCAGTCTTTTACAGAGCAGGAGTGTCGGATCAAAGGTATCTCTTATGCGACCAAAGTCTATGCACGAATAAGGGTTTCTAAGTACAGTCGAGAAACCATGGCTATGTCCCCAAGTAGTAGCGATAGGAAACCTCTCGAGGTTAAGGTGGTGGATACTTTTATGGGGGAGATACCCCTGATGACCGAAAACGGTTGTTTTGTAATAAACGGCACCGATCGTGTTGTGGTCTCACAGTTGCATAGGTCTCCGGGCGTATTCTTTGAAAGTGACGACGGCAGAACGCACTCTTCTAATAAATTGTTGTTTTCTGCGCGCATTATACCCTACCGTGGATCATGGTTAGATTTGGAGTTTGACATCAAAGACATATTGTATTTTCGCGTAGACAAGCGTCGCAAAATGCTGGTCTCTACCTTACTTAGAGCGACAGGTATGTCTATTGAGGATATGTTGGCGTACTATTATGAATTAGAAGAATTTCCTATTACGAAAGACGGTGTTGTATTGAAATTTTCTCCAGAAAGATGGCTCGGGGAATTTTTTCATTTTGATATTCTTAATAAAAATGGGGTTGTTATTGTTTCTAAAGACACGCGTATTACCAAAAACCATATTTCTCAAATAAAGGCGGCTGGAATAACCGAGGTTGTTTTTCCACACGAATTCTTAATAGGCAAAATCGTATCTACTGCAGTAGTTGATCCAGAAACTGGTGAGTTTTTAGTGGGATACAACGAAGAGATCGTTGAATCGAATTTGAAGAAAATTGTATCGGCAAAAATTGATAAGATCCGGTGCATATTTACCAACGATTTAGACCGTGGTGCTTATTTGAGCAATACTATTCGAGCAGATGATAATATCCAATCGGTTATGAGCGCCAAAACGGCTATTTATAAAATGATGCGTCCCGGGGATCCACCCACCCCTGATGCAGTGGAATCCTTATACCATAGGCTATTTTTTAGTACAGAAACCTACGATTTGTCAAAAGTAGGCCGCATGAAATTTAATTCGCGTGTGGGTTATGAGAGTATGGTCGGTCCGTCAGTGTTGACCTCAGAAGATATTCATACAACCGTCAAACTGATCCTCGATCTGCGTAATGGTAAGGGTTATGTCGATGATATCGATAACTTAGGAAATAGACGCGTAAGATGCGTTGGAGAATTGGTAGAGAATCAAGTGCGTATTGGTTTAGTACGCATAGAAAAGGCTGTTAAAGAGCGTTTAGGTCAATTGGAGCTAGAGCAAGTTGAGCCTAATGAGTTAGTCAATGCCAAACCTATTACCAACGCGGTTAAGGAATTTTTTATGAGCTCGCAGTTGTCGCAGTTTATGGAGCAGACGAATCCATTGGCTGAGCTCACCCATAAACGAAGGGTTTCAGCGTTGGGACCTGGTGGGTTAAACCGTGAAAGGGCCGGCTTTGAAGTGCGAGATGTGCATGTAACACATTATGGTCGAGTTTGTCCGATTGAAACTCCTGAGGGAGCTAATATAGGACTCATAAACTCATTGTCTTTGTATGCCAGATTAAATCACTTTGGCTTCATAGAGACACCCTATAGGAAAGTCGTTAATGGTCACGCAACCAATATAGTTGAATATTTATCGGTCATTGAAGAAGTGAAGTATGTTATAGCTCAAGCCAATGCTGGAATTGATAAAAATGGAATACTTACGGATGAACATGTTTCAGTTAGAATCGCTGGCGAATCCACCTTTAAATCGGCAGACAAAGTTCAGTATATGGATATTTCACCAGCTCAAATTGTCTCCGTGGCGGCTTCGTTGTTACCTTTTTTGGAACACGACGATGCCAATCGAGCATTAATGGGTGCCAATATGCAAAGGCAGGCTGTCGCCAGCATCAAGCCACAAGCCCCTTTGGTGGGTACTGGGTCCGAAAGAGCCGCTGCTTTGTATTCAGGTACCATGCTCTTTGCCAAAAACCCTGGTTTGGTGGACTATGTCGATAGTAATAGGATTGTTATTAAAAGTAGTCAAGGGGAGGGGGATACCAGTGAATATGGATTAGATAGTTACCATTTAAGTAAATATCAACGCACCAATCAAAATACCACGATTCATCAGAGACCTTTGGTAAAAGTTGGGCAAGCCGTACAACAAGGTGATGTGTTAGCAGATGGATCAGCAACTGATCTTGGTGAATTGGCTTTGGGTCAAAATGTGTTGGTGGCTTTTATGCCTTGGAATGGTTACAATTTTGAAGATTCCATACTAGTTTCTGAACGCCTCATCGCTGATGATCGATTCACCTCTGTGCACATTCAAGAATTGGTGGCCGTAGCTCGGGAAACCAAGCAGGGAAACGAAGAAATATCCAATCAAATTCCAAATATTTCGCTATACCAAGCCAATCAGTTAGACGATGCGGGCATAGTACGGATCGGCACTGAGGTGAGTGTGGGTGATATTTTGGTTGGAAAATTATCACCCAAAGGAGACGAGGTAACTTTATCTTCAGAAGAAAAACTGTTACGAGCTATTTTCGGTGATAAGGTGTCTAATAGTCGAGATACTTCGTTACGCGTAGATCAAGGATCGCAAGGCGTGGTCATCGATGTAAAAATTTTGAACCGGGAACGGGGTTCACAAAAAAATAAATCCAACTGGAGTTCGGCTGAGTTAAATTTTCAGAAAAGAGATCAAGAAATCATCGAATCTGATTTAAAGCAATACGATACTGAATTACGCAAGCAGTTTGATCTCAAAAAAGATAGATTGATACAAAATGTAGAAAAACTATTACTGGATCAGAAGCTACTTAAAGATAAGGGTAAACCCAGGAGTAAAGCGGTAGTCATTAACCAAGAATATTTGGATACTATCGGCAATAAATTTGACTATTTTAGTTTGAATTTAGATGATGGAAATGTGGCATTAGAACTGCAGAAACTGAAAGATCAGTATGTCCAATTGCGCACTGACTATGACACCAAAATAAAAGAAATGAAGGTTAAGCTGAATAAAGGCGATGATCTTCCTCCTGGGGTGATTAAAATGGTGAAAGTTTATGTGGCTGTGAAAAGAAGATTACAACCTGGCGATAAAATGGCCGGAAGACATGGAAATAAAGGTGTAGTTTCGAAAATTGTCGCGGTAGAGGATATGCCCCATCTGGTTGACGGAACTCCTTGCGATATTGTTTTAAATCCTCTAGGGGTTCCTTCGAGGATGAATATTGGGCAAATATTTGAAGTACATTTGGGTTGGGCGGCTAAAGGCTTGGGCGACCGCATTGACGACTTGATTAAGAATCAAAGTCCCGCATCGGACATTCGTAAATTTTTAAAGGTTATTTATCATACCCAAGGAGTGGAGGATGATTTTCTTGTTGACGAGTTGAGTGATGATGAAATCATGGAACTGGCTGATAATTTGGTTTCAGGGGTGCCTTGTGCTACGCCGGTATTTGATGGAGCTTTAGAGTCCGACATCCATAGTTTGTTGAAATTGGCTTACCCTGATGATATTGCTAAACAAAAAGGTCTAACTGCTAATCGCTTACAAGCCTACCTATACGATGGAAAAACCGGAGAACGGTTTGAAAGGCCAGTCACTATTGGGTATATGTATATGCTTAAGCTACATCATTTGGTTGAAGAAAAAATCCATGCCAGATCGACTGGTCCTTATAGCTTGGTGACTCAACAACCACTAGGAGGTAGAGCCAAATTTGGTGGGCAGAGGTTTGGCGAAATGGAAGTGTGGGCATTAGAAGCTTACGGTGCGGCCTATACCTTACAAGAAATGTTAACGGTAAAATCGGATGATTTAACGGGCAGGGCAAGAATATTAGAAAATATTGTCAAGGGTAAGCATCAAATTACTGCAGGTATGCCTGAATCTTTTAATGTATTGTTAAATGAGATTCGTTCTTTGGGATTAAACATAGATTTAATCAGTCATAAAGTAAAATAGACAGAGTAATTCATTTATAAAAAATTAATGAGGTTTTAAACATGGAATCAATTTTTAGTCAGGCAAGTAATAACCTACAGTTGGAGAAAGAATTTGACTCGATAGCAATCAGTATTGCCAGACCAGAAAAAATTCGCTCAGAATCACGCGGTGAAGTAAAAAAGGCAGAAACTATCAATTATAGAACCCTGAAGCCGGAAAGAGACGGCTTATTTTGTGCCAAAATATTTGGTCCTATTAAGGATTATTCGTGTTTATGCGGGAAATACAAACGCATTAAACATTCTGGTGTGGTTTGTGAAAAATGTGGGGTTGAAGTTACCCATAGTAAAGTTCGACGAGAACGCATGGGGCATATTGAGCTAGCAACGCCTTGTGCTCATATTTGGTTTTTAAAATCATTACCTAGTCGCCTCAGTTTGGTGCTAGGCATGACTTTGCGCGACATAGAAAAAGTTTTATATTACGAATCGTACATCGTCATTGATCCGGGTACTTCTGGTCTAGAAAAGGCTAAAC
>JASGCH010000113.1 GCA_030054245.1 Gammaproteobacteria bacterium
GATCTTGTAAGTCGAAAGTTCCCAGATTGGACTTTTGCGCGATCCGGCATTGTTGATGTGTGACCTGTGCATAAGCTCGGACGAGCTAGCCAATTACACGGCTTTCGTGCGCACAACCCGATTCATTTCCGAAGTCGTTCATTCGAGGTGAGCCACATAACGCAGTTTTATGGCAGGGTAGCTGGTGGTAAAACCGATGGATCGAAGGTCTTATCATGACACAACAGCGGTGCAACGATGGTGATTTCTCAATCTGAATCATTGGATCAATCAAGAAATTTCACTCAAAGCCCGGGCCAAATTTTCTAAGTGTTCTAAGTTATGAACGGCTAACATTTGATCGGCGTATTGAAATAATACACTGGCACCACTGGCCGAGGGTTGATACTGATCATAACGCAGTAAAGGGTTGAGCCAGACGAATTTGCCAATTTTGGCGTGTAAGGAAGCTAACTCGTAGTGCAATGAAGATTTTTCTCCGGTATCTAAACCGTCGCTGATCAATATAAAAATAGTTTTGGAATGTTGGATGGGGTATTTTTGGCGTAAGCTCTTTAACCCAGTTGACAGTTGGGTGCCGCCGGCGTAGTCCTTGACTTGGAGATTGACCCATTTTAGCATCTCATCCGGGTTGTCTTTGGCAAAAGCCCATTGTAGGTTGCTGAGTTGAGTGCCAATGGAAAAAACTCTGCGATTTTTCCAATAGCGCGTGGCTTGGTGTAAAAATACCAAAAGCATACGCGTGTAGCGGTGCATAGAACCCGAGACATCGATGAGAAAAACCACGGGTGCTGGCAAGTTTCTATTGGCAATGGTCGGAAGATGAAACAAATCGCCATCTTGTTGCACCCAATTTTGGATAGCTCTTTGCCAGTCTAGGTCGTGGCTTCTTGTAGAAGCTCGTTTCCTTCTGGATGGGATGATAGGTGGCGACCATTTTATTTTCTTTACCCAATGTTCGACGATTTGGTACTCTTGTGCTGTTAAATGTTGAAAGTCAGCTTGCCGTAGTCTTTCAACTTGGCTGGCGGTCATGGTTAAATCCAAAAGGGTCTGCGTTGCGGGCGGGTTTTTTGACGCAGTTGATTGGGGTCTTAAAGCATCCCAAACGCGACTTTGCTTGGGCGCGGTGCTGGGGCTTGGGTTTTTAGGCAATAATTGGCCCATAAGTTGTTGGGCTAATTGCCGATCCTTAAAATATAGAGCGAACATTTGGTCAAATATCGCCAAATCTTCGTGGCGTTGAATCAGGCTACTTTGCAAAGCCAAGGCAAAATCGTCTTTATGGGCGATGTCAATGTAAGCGACGGCTTGTAGGGCATTGAGGACTTTGCTGGTATCTACTGGCACACCTGCCACGCGTAGTGCACGAGCAAACCCCAATAAGTTGGGGATGAATTTGCCAGCGCGTGCGTTGCCATAAATAGATTGGGGTGTCATAAGTTACTGCACAAAATTCTAAGATTGCTGCATCAAGGCTAAGATAGGGAAGGAAAAGGTCTCTGTTTGCCAGTCATCAAAATACCCATTTCTGTTGTTGCATAAATTCCTCCAGATGGATGCAAGGCACGAACTGAGCTGGTGTCAAAGATATAAATCATGTTGCCGTTCATGTACTCATTCCTTCCAGAAACAGTTCTTCAAGTTCTGCAAAATGCTTGGGTTTAACACCCAAAAAATCAGCCGCCTGTTCAAGCGTAATTTGATGTCGGTAATGTCGGGTAATCACTTCTTTGGCAAAACAGTCGCTGAGATAAGACCTTCGGTTGAGGAACCAATTACCACCACCACTCTTGGTTTTTTGCGCGTTCCAGCTTTTTACTTTTATACTGTAAAAATCGGCGGTGATGTGTCCTCGATCTGATAACCTGCGTAAAACTACTTCACGACTCACGCCATAGCGTATAGCCAAATTTGAGCACATCCCCTCTATATCCTCTTCAGAGGTAAAGTCTGCTATGTTTTTTGGAAACAGAGTGAGTTGGTGCAAAAAATCGGCACTGGGTATTAAAACCTCAGCCGCCACTGCATTACAAAACTGCTCAAGCTTTTTTTCTATCTGTGGCAAATCGTCGATGTAGTTTGGCTCCAACTTACTGAGCCCGTTTACACCGATCAGAAGGTGCGCCAATTCGTGTAGCAAACTGAAAGTCTGTCGAGTTTTACTCGTACTATTGTTTACATAAATAATTGGCAAATATTCATCCATCAAACAAAAACCAGAAATGTCCTTTTGTTTGAATGTATCCTTAAAGACAAATACGCCTGCATTTTCAATGGCTTGTCGCCATTTTTTGAGCGCTATCTCGTCGCTTTTCCACGCCACTTGGTCTTCGATGGTGATCCCAAGAAAATTCCGGATGGCTACTGCTTGTTCTGCTACACCCTTTGATGAGGATAGTTTTAACGATTGCCCAATGCAATGGCCAGAAGGGTTTTGGTTATCAAAAAGTTCTCTTAGGGCAATCTGGTAAGCGTGAGCGCGCCGAATCTGAAAATAGGTGTCGGGCAACAAAGTCTCCAGATCAGTTTCAGGCAAGGTTCTGAATTCACGCTTTGGTATAGGCTCCTCAGGCGGTGATGGCAAGAAGAACATCGCTAAAGGACGCTTGTAAATTTTATAGGCTAGTTTTTCAAGTTGAGAATAGGTTGGTACACCGGCACCTGACTCCCAATCCTCTATTTTAGAGGGCGAGGTTTTTAACATCTCTGCCACTTTGTTTACAGACAAACCGCATGTTGTTCTGGCCCAACGGAGAACTTCTGGTTGAATTCCTATTCCTTGGTCACGCTGGAGATGCGCAGAAGTATCTTTGCTGTGCTTAGGTTGATTAAATTTGGGCATGATCAGGGAGAACTAGAATTTTGTAGTATTCAACGGTCTTAGGGTTGTAAAGTGGTTTCTAAAGTTTTCGATGGGAATATGAGGGTTAAGACTGTTGCTCAACCGGTTGTGCAACAGTTTTAAGTTAGTTAGGTCCTCGCTTTATGAGTTCTATAGGCGCACGACTCGCCAACACTTGGGTGGACCAAGGTTCTAAAGTTAGGGTGTTGGTTTCACGAATCAGTTGTTTGATGGGTAAAATTCTCCGTTCTTGCATGGAAAAACTACGCAGTCCTAGGCTCAATAAAAACTTGGTCCACAAGGCTTCACCGGCAATTTCGCCGCATAAAGTAACCCATTTATGGTTTTTATGTACGGTTTTAATGGTCTGATGGATCAATTGAATAACCGCCGGATGAGCTGAGTTATACAAGTGAGCTACTTGCTCATCTTGGCGGTCGATGGCCAAAGTATATTGCGTTAAATCGTTGGTACCAATCGAAAAGAAATCAAACATATCGATAAAATGATGAATGGAAATAGCTAAAGAAGGTACTTCCACCATAGCACCCACCAATAAGGAGCCATACGGAACTTGGCGTTGTTCCAATTGTTTTTTAGCCAAGTCAAGGAGTTGTAAAACTTTTACCGCTTCTTCAGGGTCTGACAACATAGGAATTAACAACCGTACATTGCCAAGGATAGATGCCCGGAGAATGGCGCGCAACTGACTTAAAAATATTTCTGGCTCAGCTAAACTCCAACGAATGGCTCTGAGACCTAAGTAAGAGCCGGTCGATTGATAGCTGTGAGAGTGTTCTAGGATTTTATCCGCACCGACATCCACCGTACGGATAGTGACAGGTAATCCGCCGACTATATGGCAAACTTGGCTATAAGCTTGGTATTGCTCATCTTCACTTGGTAAACTGTTACCACGCCCTAAAAATAAAAATTCACTTCTAAACAAACCGATGCCCTGCGCACCAAGAGCCAAGATGTTTTGCGCGTCTTCAGGTCTTTCTATATTGGCCAAGAGTTCAATTTTTCGACCATCGGCCGTTATGGAAGGCGCAGAGCATAGCCACTGTAAATTATTTTCTGCTAGCTTGAGGTGAAGAATTTTTTGGCGGTAAAATTGTATGGTTCGCTCATCGGGATTGACCAAAACGACGCCCTGCAAAGAATCAACGATAATAATGTCTCCTTCGTGAATCAGAGACGAGGCGTTGTGTGTGGCGATCACCGCGGGAATACCCATGCTTCGAGCGATAATGGCGGTATGCGAATGATGCCCCCCTAAATCGGTTACAAAGCCATTAAATCCATTTTTTCGACATTGGTAAATGTCTGTCGATAACAAATCTTGAGCCACCAAAATCAACTCCATGTGAGGGTTAGATTCTTTTAAGTCAGGCGTTGTGAAGCCAGCTGATTGGCTGGTAAACAAGTGGTCTGGTTGTAAATAGTGCAACATTTTATTGACCACTTGTTTGACATCTTCTTTGCGTTCACGCAAATAGTCATCTTCAATTTCATTAAATTGGCGAACTACTTCGTCTAAGGTGGCGACCAAAGCCCATTGCGCGTTGTAGTTATGGTTTTGTATCCATTGTTTAGACATTTGCATGAGGCTATCGTCTTCGCCAATCAACATCAGCTGCATTTCTAAAATACCACTGATTTCAGATTTATCTACTAAACCTTTGATGGCGAAGCTAAGCTCGGTGACCAATTTATCACGGGCATGCAACAAAAGTTGCCACTCTTGGTGGGCGTCTTCTGGATGGATGTAATAATGCTCGATAGGTTGGTGTGTATTATTGTCAACAACCGCTTGACCAATAACGACTCCACTACCTACGGCGATTCCATGGATACTGAATGGCATATACTCAATCGATGGCAGGAAATCTAGTTTTAGGTTTTTTCACCAAATTTATTCTCTACTAAGGCAATTAGCGATTGGAGAGCGGCTAATTCATCGTCTCCTTCGGTGAAGATTTCAATTTTGGTACCTAAACCACAAGCCAACATCATCACTCCTAAAATACTTTTGCCATTGACTTTTCGCTCACCGCGTTGCAGCCAAACGGTGGAATTAAATTGATTGGCTTGTTTGGTAAAAACGGCGGCGGCGCGCGCGTGCAAGCCTAATTGATTACAAATAACGGTGCTAGCTTGTTGCATTACATATTCCTGGTAGCTCCATGTTCAATGGAGAAAATACTGTTAGTACCCGCTTGAATGACTCTAGGTAATAAGGTTTGCATAGGTTCGTGTCGATAACACAAACCACGCAATATCATAGGCAGATTAACCCCGACTACCATTTCACATCCTAGGGAATGAACCAATTTTAGACAAATATTGGATGAAGTGGAACCAAATACATCGGTTAGCAATAAGACAGGCGTATGTATAGGGATGATCGAACTTAATCCAGTCAAATTCTGTTCTTGTGTAGCGTGTGGATTGACCGAGAAA
>JASGCH010000114.1 GCA_030054245.1 Gammaproteobacteria bacterium
TATGCTCGTCTTTTGACAAAGCCAAACCAGCTAAAATGCTAGCTAAAACACCCGTGTGTGAGATTTGCAAGATGATTTTATCTAAGCCACAGGCTTGCAAGCCTTTTAAGGCAAGCTGGATAATTTCCACTTCGGCCTCAATAGGATCATGTCCTAATAGTTCTACTCCCCATTGTAATGCTTCACGCTGTCCCCACTCGTCTTCTGGGTAAGTTAGTACTACAGGTCCACAATAACACAGTCGAGTGACTCCCTCTTTGCGAAAAATATGCCCGTCTAGCCGGGCAATTTGGTTGGTTATATCGGCACGCAGGACCAACTGTTTACCCGTTAGAGGATCCACAATGCGGAAAGACTTCATTTCTAAACTGGGAGACTGCAGGGTCAATAAAGTTTCGGCAAATTCCAACATGGGAGGAATGACCAATTCGTAGCCATAAGAATGGGCCATTTGCAACCATTGATTGCGTAATACTTCTATTTGCCAAGCTTTGTTAGGCAAAATATCAGAAAAATGAGGAGGAAGAGACCAATTGTACATAAAAACTTGGGTTGAATGCCCCGGTAAAACCATTATACCCTACCCTCGGTTTCGTCGCGGTTTGCCAAATTACAGCGTTATAAGACTGTTGCACCATCCGAGATGAACAAATTTTGCTGAGGTTCCTAGACCCGTCTAGTGATGAAGACAGTTTAGGACAGTTCATACCGAGGTTGTGCCATGGGCTACTTAAAAAGTTTAAAACGAATTTAAGGCTTCCATCAATTGATGATGGGCCAATTCTTTTTGCCGACCGCTGGGTAAATGTCGAATGGCTAATTTATTTTCTTTAAGGTGTTTGGCTGTGGCTATCAGTGCGTAAGTAAATCCGCGTTTATGGGCGTATTCTAGTTGCTTGGCCAAAGATTTTGGTTGCAGATAAATTTCAGTTGGAATGCCGTATTCCCGCAACTCATGGGCGTAAGCCAAATAGTGCGTTAGGTAAGAAGGGTCAGATTCTGCGGTGGTAACAAACATATTGGCAGTAGCTCCTAGACTCTCAGGTAACAGCCCAGCTTTTAATAGACGCAATAATAAACGGGTAACACCAATCGAAATGCCCACGCCAGGCATTTTTTTGTCCATATAGACTTCAGTCAGATTATCATAACGACCCCCAGAAGCTATACTACCTAGCTCTGGGTAGTTATTTAAGCGCGTTTCAAAGACTACTCCAGTGTAATAATCCAGACCACGGGCAATGGTTAAGTCAAACGCATAGCAAGACTCTGGGACGCGCAAACTCTGAATACACTGTAATATCAGTCGTAATTCTAACACCCCTTGGGTAAAAGATTCGCCGATTTCTGTGGCTACATGTTTTAATGAGTCTAAATAGTGCGCGGCATCTCTCCCAGAGGTCATTAATAGTGATAAAAGTTTGTCAATTTGCGAGTTGCTTAGGTGGAGCTTACTTAGCAAACTTCGGACTTCTTTTTGACCAATCTTTTCTAGTTTATCGATGGCTTGTAGTATTTGGGGGTGGTTATCGTTAGGAATGCCCAGATAAGAAAAGTAGGCGTTGAGTAGCTTACGGTGCCCGATTCGGATGGTGAAAGGACCAATATTGAGTTCATGAAAAATCCCAGAAATAATACTCACAAACTCCGCGTCGTGGGCTAGATTTAATTCTCCTTCACCAATGGTATCTATATCGGCTTGGATAAACTGTCGGTAGCGTCCTTCTTTGGCTTTTTCACCCCGAAATACAGGACCTATGGCATAGCGACGAAATGGAAATTTTATTTCTCTCAAATGGGCACATACAAAACGCGCCAAGGGGATGGTGTGATCAAAACGCAAAGCTAAATCTTTACTGTCGTCAGTGGCTTTGGGGTGAGGGTTGAGCAAGCGCAGACCATACATTTGGTTGGTAATTTCCCCAGAAGCTTTGGCGGTGAGTATTTCGCTACGCTCCACCAATGGTGTTTCGATGGGGATAAACCCGTGTAATTCATAATGTTTACGAATGATCTGTAAGAAATGTTCCAAAGTTTTTGCAATCGGTGGAGGGAAATCAATGAATCCACTAGGGCTGGTGAGTAAATTTTTAGCAATGATAGGCATGAAAGATAAACAAAACGATGTACTCGCAGAAGAATGTAACATTTCTTAATGCCTTCGTCAGATGGACAAACAGAGGCACCACGATCTCAGAATTATAGCGCTTATACATGGGGATAGATTTTATATAATAACAAGACTGTAGCGCTATCGGCTGGTGCCGCGACCGCACTGTCAAATTACTGCGTTATGTTCTTTCGCTTATGAGTCTTGCATATACTCCATATGCGGAGGCCATAAGCATTATGACAGCTCCCCTAGGTTGTGCAACCCTCTTATAATGGTAGAGTTGTGCGGCAAACTTGCAACTCAGTTGCGTGATGGGCGACCGGTGGCTGAGGGTTATTTCCATCATGCAGACTGCAGTACCCGGTTTTTGCCTGTCCTAAGACTGCCAGAGGTCAGTAATCCCCCCGGAATGTACTAGGTCGTTGAGGGTAAAACTTGCTCATGAGGGGGCACAGCGCCATGTTCTTTTCATTTACGACCGAGTAACGGATGCAAAATGCTTTAGAATTTTATCACCATAGCTTACCCGCTATCAAAATATTTTTTGATACTGTTAATGAGCCCGTCAGTTATCATTTATACGAATGTTTGGGCGATGCTAGGTTGCGTCGGCAACCTACTTATATTTGGGGCTCGCGTGAAAGTGGAATCCTAGCCCTATTCAAAGAATTAAGTCGCTACTTGGGTGCTCAAGGCCTAGGTGTGGACTACTATACTCCAAGTACCCCTATTGACCCGACAGTAGCTGATGCCCCTATTTTTGGAGGGTTACCTAAGGTCCTGATTGTTCAAGATATAGACCTTTACGGAGAAGTACAGCTGGCTCATATTTTACGACAACTGATTGACCCACCAGCCCCCCTGTGGTATTGGGTCTTAGTGAGTGCTAGTCGGTCATCCTACCAGTTGGCAATGAGAGAAGATTTGAGGTCGCGTATTTCTGCCGGTTTTATACACCATATGCAAGATCTTGCTTGGAGTGAGAAGCAATTAGTGATTCAGTCTTATATCAAGTACCTAGGGTTAAACATCCGAGCGGAAACCCTTGATTATATTTACCATAATTATCCCAGAGGTTTGTGGCAACTATTGGAGGTAATTGATAAAATTGACACTTATACCAAAGCTAGCTCCTATAAAATCACACCAACGCTTGTGCAACAGATTTTAGGGGATCCTTTACCAGACCTTTAAGGTAACCGTCTTACCTTGACAAGGGAGGTATGATATATTTTTTCGTATTCAAGTTATGCATCATTTGACGATATTCGATTTAGACCATACACTCTTACCTGGAGACTCAGATTATTTATGGGGGCAATTTGTATTAGAAGAAGGGCTGGTGCCCGCGAATTGGCAACAAGAAATAGCTAAGTTTGCTAGGGATTACCGTCTAAGGAAATTGAATATTCAGGAATATATCACTTTTTGTTCACAACCCATTGTGGGTAAAGACGAGGCTTATTTGTCTGCCTTGCATAAAAAATTTATGTTCGATAAAATATTGCCACTGATGCGTCCTGAAGCTCAACAATTGGTTGATACTCATCGCTCTAATGGTGATGAATTGTTGGTTATTACCGCGACCAATCGCTATATTACGCAACCTATCATCAGTCTGTTTGGTATAGACCAAGCTATAGCCACTGATTTGGCACGCGATGACTTGGGTTACTATAATGGTCAAATAGAGGGGGTGGCGGCGTTGGGGGTAGGCAAAGTAGTAAGGTTGACAAAGTGGTTGACCGAGAGAAATACTCGATTGGAAGATTTGTACACTACCTTTTATAGCGATTCATGTAATGATCTCCCGTTGTTGGAGAAAGTAAATAGACCTGTGGCAACCAATCCAGACGCGGAACTTAGGAGCATTGCCGTTGGGCGGAACTGGGAAGTTATTGATTTGTGGCATCCATCTAAAAGACTATTGCACCATCGGCTGGTGCCGCTCGACGAGCTACCAAAGTACAAGGCTTGAGTGCACAGCGCAACTAATGGAATTTACCCGTTATTTATACGAGTGTGAACCGCATCATCTGGTCATTTGACTGTGTAGCCCGCGGTGACACCCAGTTGGTAATGGTCTTAATCTTAAAATTCACCAGACACGACTCAGTATGAGTGGAAGACAAAAATTTTATCCTACCAAAATTGACATAAAAACACTAGACGCTGAAGCCCTAAAAGTGCTTAAGAAACTGCGTTCAGCTGGATTTAAGGCTTACATTGTTGGGGGCGCAGTTCGAGACTTGTTATTGGGGGGAAAGCCTAAAGATTTTGATATTGCCACAGACGCTAAGCCAGAGCAGGTCAAGAGTTTGTTCCGTAAAGCTTTTATCATCGGACGACGGTTTCGCATTGTATTGGTGGTTTTTTTTCCACCCAAAGTTACCCCACCTGAAGTCAAACGACTTGAAGTCAAGCGCATCGAGGTTACGACTTTTCGTGCACACATTGATTTTTCTCAGCAAGTTATACCGGAAAACGAGATTGAACCGGCCTATGTCAATGACGACGGGATGATCCTACGAGATAATGTGTACGGTAATTTAGAATCTGATGCACAAGTTCGTGATTTTACTATTAATGCTTTGTATCTCGAGCCTTTTGACCAGAAGATCATCGATTTTGGTTCCGGGATGGAGGACTTAGGCGCTAAAAAGATTCGTTTAATTGGCGACCCAGCGACGCGATTTCGCGAGGATCCAGTGCGCATCTTGCGTAGTTTGCGGTTTATGGCAAAATTACGCACCTATCAATTTCATCTTCACGAAGATATTTGTGAACCCTTATTAGCTTCCATGCCATTGTTAAAGGGAGTTTCAGAACAGCGCTTACTAGAGGAATCGTACAAATTTTTTATTCGTGGATACGCCCAAGATTCTATGGATGTATTGGCCAGCTTACCTTTGCTGGTGGGTGAATTGCCGGCTCTTATGCAATTGGTGTTGGCACGCATGCACTTGACTTATTTTTATCAAGGCCTCAAGAATATGGATGGGCTAACAGCTAAGGGGCAAGAGTTGTCTTCGGTTTACTTGTTAGCCTTATGTTTCTGGGAGGATTTAATCATTTTTATGCAGTCGGAAATCAAGGAAAAATTAACGGATGGACAAAGTTTTCAAGTATTTCAGTTGGCTATTTCGCATG
>JASGCH010000115.1 GCA_030054245.1 Gammaproteobacteria bacterium
CCATCCAGACCTTGGGCGCCGTATCGCGCAACTGTGCGACATTTATGTCAACGACGCGTTTGCCACCGCCCATAGAAAAGAAGCGACTACCTACGGGGTGGCTGAGTACGCCCCCATAGCCTGTGCTGGTCCTTTATTAAGCGCCGAATACGAAGCCATAAGTTTGGCTTTAGAAGCCCCCGCCAAGCCTTTGCTGGCTATTGTAGGAGGAGCCAAAGTATCCAGCAAGCTCGCCATCCTAGAAAATATGGCTGATAAAGTCGATGGCTTGATTGTCGGTGGAGGTATTGCCAATACTTTTTTATTGGCAAAGGGTTACCGAGTAGGTAAGAGTTTGGTGCAAGCTGAAATGGTGCCTATTGCCGAGCGGATTATTCAAAAATTAAAAGCTAAAAACGCCACCCTTTTACTCCCCATCGATGCGGTTGTCAGTACCGAGTTTTCGGCACACGGCAATCAGCGTCTAGTTGATATCGCTGAAGTAGCTGAAAATGAAATGATTTTGGACCTAGGTCCAAAATCATCAGCGGCTTTAGATGCGTATATCGGCCACGCCAAGACCATCATTTGGAATGGACCCGTAGGGGTATTTGAATGGCCAGCGTATGCTTGGGGCACTCAGCGTTTAGCACAAGCTTTGGCTTGCGCCCAACAAGCTTATACCTTAGCTGGAGGCGGGGAAACCCTAGCCGCCATCCAGCAAAATCGAATCGCTGATAAGCTGAGTTATATTTCCACAGCCGGAGGTGCGTTTTTAGAAATGTTAGAAGGAAAAATGTTACCCGCGGTGGAAATTTTGCACCAGCGCTACTTGGGCCAAAACGACATTTTTGGAAATCAATAATGACCATGCTACAACCTATCACCATAGGATTAATTTCCATCAGCGACCGTGCCGCAAGGGGGGTTTATGCTGATTTAGGCTTACCCGCACTGAAGGATTGGCTGGTTCAAGCTGTTTGCAACCCGATTCAATTTGTGGAACGCTTAATTCCGGATGAAGAACGCCAAATTGTCGCGACCTTAACCGATCTTTGTAACCATCCTTGTCCTTTGGTGTTAACCACAGGCGGGACCGGACCAGCTAAAAGAGATGTTACTTCACAAGCCACTCTGGCGGTGGCCGATAAAGTGTTACCCGGTTTTGGTGAGCAAATGCGTAGAATAAGTTTACATTTTGTGCCTACGGCGATCTTATCTTGCCAAGTAGCAGTGATTCGGCAACAATCTTTAATCGTCAATTTACCGGGACAACCCAAGTCCATTGCGCAAATTTTAGGTGGCTTACCTGCAGAAGGAATCAGTGGTATTTTTGCCGCAATTCCCTATTGTATAGATTTAATCGAAGGACCTTATATTGAAACTCGCTCAGAAGTTTGTCAGGCGTTTCGTCCTAAAAAATAAAAGCACCGCCTCTGCCAAATCTTTATAGAAGCCTAAGCACCCACGATAAATCTCGGAAAACAATGATTTTCACAAGCAACCCACCAAGCACCTGTGGAAAAGTGATTGACCAAGTGCCGATGACCGCAGGTCTCGACACCTCTAAAGAAAGGCTGTGGCACAACCGGTTGTGCCACAGCCTCTGTATGGAAATAGGCAAGCGGTTGAGGAGTCTAGGCAACACCGCCAATCGCCATTTTTCGCTGTTGTTGGGTTATAATAGCGGCTTAGTCCCCATACCGCTTATTTTATGTCCCATAGTTCTGATAATGACCCGGCTCTAACTGGATTTGACTACCAATCGTCTGACTTTGCCGAATTTACGCATCAATGCCTACAAATTGCTAAAAAGCTAGGGGCTAGCGATGCGGCGGCGGAAATTGCCGAAAGCAATGGTTTATCGGTTACCGTACGCAAAGGAAAACTAGAAACCGTCAAAAAAAACAAAGATAAATCCCTAGGTATTACGGTTTATTTGAATAAACGCATGGGCCACGCCAGCACCAATGATTTCTCCTTGGAGGCCATGGAAACCACCGTGAAAGCGGCGTACGACATCGCCAAATATACCGCCGAAGACCAAGAGAACGGTTTGCCTGAAGCCAGCGACATAGTAACTCATTGCCCTGATCTAGACTTGTTTCACGATTGGTCCATTGATGCCCCTCAAGCCACAGAAATTGCTCTACAGTGTGAGCAATCCGCATTTGCTGTGAGCAACCAAATTACCAATAGCGATGGGGCAGGTGTGGACATTGGACACAGTCATTTTTTTTCGGCACATACCCATGGTTTATCGCGTGGTTATGCCACTTCCAGACACAGTATTTGGACCTCAGTCATCGCCGGTACTGGCGAGCAAATGCAGGCAGATTATTGGCACGATTCCATGGTTTGTCCGGCAGATTTAATGCCCGCCCAAGACATCGGTCAAAAGGCCGCCCAGCGAGCGATTAGCCGCCTAAATAGTAAAAAAATTTCATCCAGAACTTGCCGAGTATTATTTGAAAATCAGTTAGGTGCAGGCATTATTGGACATTTTGTTCAAGCTGTCAGTGGGCATGCTTTGTATAAGAAAAACAGTTTTTTGGTTGATTCCTTACATAAACCTATTTTTTCCAATCATATTCAGCTATTTGAAGATCCTTTTGTGATGCGTGGTAAAGCCAGCGTGCCATTTGATTCAGAAGGTGTAGTGCCCAAAGCCCGGTGGGTTGTTCAGAATGGCCGGGTACAAGCCTATTTTTTGAATACTTACACCGCCAAAAAGCTCAGCAAACAAACCAACACGCCTTTTAAAAGTACAGCCAATGCTGGCGGTGCTCACAATTTATTTTTAACTTCTAGCCAAACCCAAACTGGAGATGACTTAGCCGAAATGTTAAAAAAATTAGACACAGGCTTGTATATTGTTGAAGTGATGGGTTTTGGCGTCAATTACACCACAGGAGATTATTCTCGAGGGGCGAGTGGGTTTTGGGTAGAAAACGGACAAATTGCTTACCCGGTGGCAGAAATTACCATAGCGAGCACCTTACAAAATATGTTTGCCCAAATTCTGGCAGTAGGTAGTGACGCTTATACTTACGGAGGAAAAACCAGTGGTTCTATTCTCTTTCAAGAAATGCAAGTAGCTGGCACATAATGGATATAATGGACATACAAGATACTCACATTGCCTCCATTCGGCCACTCATTTCTCCAGCTTGGCTGTTAGAACGCCTGCCACTCCCAGCCAGTAGTCGCCATTTCCTCGAACAATCGCGCCAAGAAATTTCCGCGATTTTAGATAAAACCAACGATCGTCTATTGGTGGTGGTTGGACCGTGTTCCATACATCATCACCACCAAGCCTTGGAATATGCCCAACGCCTTCAAGAAGTTAGGCAGTTATGGCAACAAGATTTGTGTATTATTATGCGTTGTTATTTTGAAAAACCACGGACCACTTTGGGGTGGAAGGGTTATATCAACGATCCCAATATAGACGGTTCGTGCGCTATCAACGAGGGCTTGGAAAAAGCCAGAACCTTGTTGCTGGCTATTTTAGAGCACCAAGTCCCCATAGCTACTGAATATTTGGACTTACAAACTCCCCAATATATCAGCGACTTAATCTCTTGGTGTGCGATTGGTGCCCGCACGGTTGAAAGCCCTATCCATCGTCAATTGGTTAGCGGATTATCTTGTCCAGTGGGACTAAAAAACACCACCCACGGTGATGTTACCATTGCCGCCCAAGCCGTTTTATCTGCACAATCTTCGCATTCATTTATTGGTTTGACTCCTTGGGGAACCGCCGCTATTTACACGACCAGAGGCAATCCCCATACCCATATCGTCTTGCGTGGTGGTAAAACCCCCAATTATTCTGCCACTTCTATCGCCCAAGCAGAAACTATACTAGCCAACTTAAACCTTCCGCCACGCTTGATGATCGATGCTTCGCATGGCAATAGCCAGAAAAAGCATTTACAACAAATTACCGTCACCCACGATCTAGCCCAGCAAATTACCCAAGGCAATAAAAACATCATTGGCATTATGCTGGAAAGTCATCTACATGAAGGACAACAAGAACCCAAACCTATCCATGAGTTATTGCATGGTATTTCGATTACCGATGCCTGTTTAAGCTGGGAACAAACCTTCCCTTTGTTTGAAATTTTAGCCAAAGCAGTGCAGGCTAGACGAAAAGAATAGGACCAAGACCTTGGCACAACCGGCTACACTGCCAAATGACAAGACGGTGGCACCATCGGCTGGCGCCGCTCGGCGAGCTGTCATAATGACAAGGCTTGAGTTGCGCGCAACCAGTGGAATTTACTCGGATGATCATTCGCTGGTGAGCATCACATAACGCAGTAATTTGACAGTGTAGCCGCGACACCAGCCGATGGTGCCACCGTCTTACAGTCTTTATTTTTGGTTTATAATAGAGCAGACAGAGACTTTTGTACCCTCGGTTTCATCGAGGAATGATACGGAAGTTTTTTTTCGATAACCCACTCCATGGGGTCATTACCTCTTGGAGTGCTGGCTAAGGACAAGCGCGGGTGGCGAAATTGGTAGACGCACCAGGTTTAGGTCCTGACGGTATTTAAACACCGTGGGGGTTCGAGTCCCCCCCCGCGCACCATTCCACAGCCCACAAACGAGCCCCTTTAGAGCCCCTTTAACGCTCGGCATAAAATGGGCTCATGGCGAAATCCACCAACATAAGCTGGGTAGCTGGTAAAATAGGCGCTAAATCAGGCGGGCACCTCTGCCAACTGCCGAGTTGAGACTCACACATCTGCACCTCACCCAGCCAACTCTTGACCAAACCATACCTGAGTATAATCTTGGCGTGTGGATAAGCCACCACCTGTTCATACATCCATTGTAAATGTTCTGCTTGTACGCCAATCTCTTCCTTGAGTTCGCGCCTAAGAGCCGCATCCCAAGTCTCTTTGGCTTCGATTTTGCCGCCGGGAAACTCCCAGTACCCAGCGTAAACTTTTCCAGCGGGTCGTTGGGTTAATAAAATTCTTTGATCTGGGTCGATAAGCACACCAGCCACCACCTGAATAGATAAGTAAGGGTGATTTCTGGGTATATGGACATCCACATCAACGCTAGGTAATGTTATCATGTAATTATAAGTTACTACCGCAGAAAATGGCGATTTAGCGCTTTAGTCCGTGGTATGCTGAGACTCTTCCAATCCCTTCTGCCCTAAGTAATGCCTGACAAATTGGTAAGCCACTCGTCCGCTACGCGTGCCTCGTTCTAACGACCACAATAAAGCTTCTGCTTGAATGTGCTTTTG
>JASGCH010000116.1 GCA_030054245.1 Gammaproteobacteria bacterium
TGCGTTCCGCTAAGCCTTGTACTTTGACAGCTCACCGAGGTTGTGCAACAGTCTTCTAAGTGTAACCGCGGCGTAGCCGATGGTGCAACAGTCTTATCCATGGTGAAACCCTTAACGAGGTACTCTCCTAGGCGTGCGGTGGCCCAGATGCGAAACTGAGTGGCGATGGCGGATTTGACACGGTAACCCAGCGAGACAATGAGATCCAAGTTGTAGAAAGGCAGGGCACGAACCACTTGGCGGATGCCCTCAGTGCGAACCTGTCGGAATTCCCGACAGGTTGCCTCCTGGCTCAATTCGCCTTCAGCGTAGATGTTGGCAATGTGCTCCACCACATGGCTACGCGAGGTTTGAAAGAGGTCGGCCATTTGTTGTTGGCTCAACCAGACCGTGCCGTCTTCTAGTTGCACCTCGATGCTGGTTACGCCGTTTTCGGTAGTGTAAATGATGATCTGACTCGTGCTCACAAATCCTCCGTCTTAAATTCAATGTAGCCTTCGTAGTAATAACAAGACTGTTGTGCCGCTCGTGCAAAGGTCTTTGGTAGTTCGTTGGAGCGGCAAAGCCAAGGTGCAAAGGTCTCAAGTCGCTAACTGCATAAAGGTGCGCTTGAATGCTGCGTGATTTCGGATATTGCTCAGCATATCCCGGTCATCCCAAATCTGCAACTCCCACGGAAAAAAGACATTGCTCTTATTCTTGAAATAAATATGCAAACCGCGATAACCCTCTTTATCGCGCAAGTACCAGTTTTTTAAACCCAAGGTGTTTTTCCAATCCTCTAGCAAATCGATGACGGTTTGAATGTCTGTCGCCGTCAACACAATACGCGCACCAAAAATATCATTCAACCAATTGTGCACCGGGTACTGGTCTGCTTGTTCTAAGAAACGCTGGATTTTGGCATCAATGCTTTCACGGGTTTTGACACGATAAAAGTATTTGATGTCAATTTTAGCGGTCATCAAGTAATCGTTAATACACTCGTGTAGGGCAAGGCGATATTGGTAAATATGGCTTACAGGTATATGCCCGAAGGTTTTGGAAAGGTTAAATTTTTTAATCCTCCCCGTTTCAAAATAATCCTTGGAAAAATCCAGATGCACGCGACTCATTTCCTCCATCAGTGATTGAATTTGCTGAATCTTTTCCATATGGGTGTCCTGACTCAGATATTCCACGGCTCATGAACAAAGGGTAGGCAGACTCTTTTGCAACTCATACCAGCTACTCCACGCCTTCAATCTCGACTATGATAACCTCAATGTCTGCGCGTAATTGGTCAATGTTGGCAACGGTGGTTGTTAACTCGGCATTGAGCTTGGTAATGTTCACCACTTCGCGCGTGTCTTTGGCGGCGACATAGCTACTGACAGACAGGTTGTAGTCGTTGTCTGCAATCTCGGCGTGGCTCACTGAGCGGGCAAAATGCTCCTGATCAGCTTTGCTGCCAAAAACCGCCATGATGTGGGCAATGTGTTCTTCTTCGAGTACATTGTTGTTGGTTTCTTTTTTGAACAGCGCGCTGGCGTCGATGAACTGAGTGCGGGTGTTGGTTTTGTGTTTGGAGAGCACCAAAATGGTTACGGCAATGGTCGTGCCAAAAAACAAGTTGGGAGCCAAAGAAATAATGGTTTCCACATAGTTGTTGTCCACCAGATGTTGGCGAATTTTTTGCTCAGCACCACCTCGGTAAAAGATACCAGGGAAACACACAATGGCGGCACGGCCCTTACCCGATAAATAATTCAACGCATGTAGTACAAAAGCAAAGTCCGCCTTGGATTTGGGTGCCAGTACGCCCGCCGGGGCAAAACGCTCATCGTTGATTAAAGTGGGATCATCACTGCCCTTCCATTGTACCGAATAAGGCGGATTGGAAACGATGGCATCAAAGGGTTTTTCATCCTTAAATTGTGGATCAATCAGCGTATTACCCAGAGCAATGGCAAATTTATCGTAGTTGATGTTGTGCAAAAACATATTCATCCGCGCCAAGTTGTAGGTGGTATGGTTAATTTCTTGACCAAAAAATCCATCTTCAATTTGGTGTTCATCAAATTGTTTTTTGGCTTGCAATAATAAAGAACCCGAACCCGCCGCTGGGTCATAAATTTTATTGACAGACGCTTGTTGGTGCAGTGCCAACTGGGCAATCAGTTTAGAGACACTTTGCGGTGTAAAAAATTCCCCCCCGGATTTACCCGCATTGGCGGCGTAATTGGAGATAAGAAATTCATAGGCATCGCCAAACAAGTCTATGCTACTATCTTCAAAACTCCCCAACCCCAAGCCGGCCACGCCTCTCAGTACTGAGGCTAAGCGAGTATTTTTTTCCAGCACCGTATTACCCAAACGATTGCTGGTGATATCAAAATCCGCAAACAATCCTTTAATGTTGGCTTCAGACGAATAGCCATTGGCCGAGTTTTCAATGGCGTTAAAAATACGCACTAGGTCCGTATTCAGATTGGGGTTGGTTTTGGCGTTGGCCACGACATTTTGAAATAACCAGCTAGGATAAATAAAATAGCCTTTGGTTTTAATAGCGTCGTCTTTAATAGCAGGGGTAATAATATCGTCAGAGAGTTTTGCGTAGGCTACACTTTTATCCCCACCTTCCATATAAATCACAAAGTTTTCGCTAATAAAGCGATAAAACAAAGTCCCCAAAACATATTGTTTAAAATCCCAACCATCTACTGACCCACGGACTTCGTTAGCGATTTGCCAAATTTGGCGATGTAGTTCTGCTCTCTGCTGGGAATGGGTCATAGTGACTTTGGAGGTTGTTGTGAGATAATAGAGGGCTGATCTTGGTGCACCGCGGATTTGTGTCGGATTGCGTAATGCCCAAGTATCACCCTATTTAAAAGACGGTTGCACCGGTGCAACCGTCTTTTAAAGGTCTCTTATTATAAGAGACCTTTTCCAAGTAACCTTAACCCCCACCTCAAATACAAGTAAAATGGCCTGATCGCCTGTCTCCACCGGTGCGGCTTGACCTTGACTGTTGTCATTATCTTTTTTAACCCATGGCTCAACCCTTAAAACACATTGAAATCTATACGGATGGTGCTTGTAAAGGGAATCCGGGAGTGGGTGGCTGGGGGGCTTTACTCAAGTATGGTCAAGTGAGTAAAGAAATTTTTGGCGGAGAAAGGACGACCACCAACAATCAGATGGAGTTAATGGCAGTTATCAAAGCCTTATCCTTCCTGAAGGAACCGTGCCGTATTGACCTATACTTAGATAGCCAATATGTTAGGAAAGGCATTACAGAGTGGATTCATCAATGGAAAACCAATGGTTGGCGTACGGCCGATAAAAAGCCGGTCAAAAACCTCACTCTCTGGCAAGAGTTAGAAGCCTTGGCTTTCTCTAAAGGTCATGACATTCATTGGGTTTGGGTCAAGGGACACGCCGACAATGTGGGCAACCAACGCGCCGACGCCTTGGCCAATGAAGGTGTCAATTCATTGCTCACTCAATAGCCACTCCCAAGGCGCTTGCTCCCGCGGTTTCACCGTGGCTGTCGCGTTACGCGGTTCACCTACCTGAACCATCCATCCATTCTTCTGGAGCTTCGCCCCGCCTAGTCATAATGACAGCTCACGGAGCCAAGGTCTTAGTTTATTTCTAGCACCCGTGAAAATACAATCGAAAAGTAAAAAAATCAACAAGGCTTGGCTCCAAGAGCATATTCAAGACCCTTATGTGAAGCGTGCACAACAAGAGGGTTACCGCTCTAGGGCGGCGTATAAATTGATACAAATAGACGAACAGTTTAAACTATTACACGCGAATCAAAGCATTGTAGACTTAGGATGTGCTCCTGGTGCTTGGAGCCAATATATTTCCAGAAAACAAAAAGCATTTCGTGCTAACTCAGTGTCACCACAAAACTTTTTAGTGGGTATTGATTTGCTACCTTGTGAAAAAATTCATGAGATGCAGTTTGTATTAGGTGATTTTCGAGAACCTGAAGTCCAGCAACACTTGGTCGAATTATTGCCCAACCATACAACGCACTTAATCGTATCGGATATAGCACCTAATTTTTCGGGTATTGCCCAAGTGGACGCTTGGAGAATGGAGGATTTATTATCTTTAACCTTAGAGTTTTCTAAGCAATGCCTACATATTAACGGGAAACTGTTGTGTAAAGCTTTCCATGGTACTGGATTTAGTCAGACCATCAGTCAATACAAAAAAGTTTTTGCTAAAGTAAAAGAGATCAAACCCTTAGCTAGCCGAAGTAAGTCAGCCGAAGTTTATTTGCTGTGTTCTGAACGCAAATGACAGCTACCGGAAATTCATCTTCCTAGTAGCCAACTGGTTCGGGGGGTACCATGATTTTTTATAACGGGCGAATTTCAAAGATTTTTAGAAATTCCGAAATAGCCTGTTTGTATCTGTCCAATGGCTCATTATTAACTTGAACTTTTTTACCTCTAACTTCATATCGATCGGGTTTAATTTTATTAAGCGGCATCCCAAGATGTGAGCTAATGATGGTAACCGAATGATTATCAGGTATATCAAAAAAAATATGATTCTTATTATGGATATTTTAAGGAAGATTGGTTACTAAATCGTTAACTCGTTCTTTAATGGCATCAAACATCGCACCGTAAGCTTTACTTGCCTTCTTATCATATTGAGTAGTTCGGTTTAACACTACAGCAAAAATACTAGGTAAGCTTAGGTTATACTGTTTAACTTGACTATGAAAATTGGTTAAATGGGACCCGCTCATGTCATAGATTAATTCTCCTAAATTATCTATCGCACCAGTTTTAACAAATTGGGACTTATTAAGTCTGTCATAAAAGTAACCACCTATGGTCATTCTATTTTTAATCAATGGATTTAATTGAATCGCCCCACATCCATTTCCTCCTAAGACAATTTCGGACAAATTTGCTTGTGGACACATGTCAATGAGTACCACTTTACGATCTGGATATTTTTGAGATAATTCAGTAGCTAAAGTAAACGAAAGGTAGGTCTTGCCTACGCCACCTTTGTTACTCCATACTGCATAAATCATTGACACATCCTTTCCATGCAAAAATAAGCGTTAACCATAAGAGACCTTTGCACAACTCGGGCGAACTGTCAAAGTACAAGGCTTAGCGGAGCGCAACCAGCGGAATTTACTGGGGTGATCATTCGCTGGTGGGCGCTCCCAGTCTCGCATA
>JASGCH010000117.1 GCA_030054245.1 Gammaproteobacteria bacterium
TTTTGCGCTTGGAGGACAGCCTAAAAATAGTAGGTAGGCTATCATGGAGAATATCAGAGTGGCTTCTGTAGGAAACAACTCTTTGAGATTAAAACTTTTGGCTCCAAAATCAGCCTTTAATTCTTTAAAAAACTACTGCACCATCGGCTGGTGCCGCGACTGCACAGCCAAATTACTGCGTTAGGTCACACCGTTGGCTGGTCTCGCATATTGAGTATATGCGAGACCAGCCAACGCTCTAGCCTTGTACATTGGCAGTTCGTCTGGGTGGCGTAGCCGATGGTGCAAAGGCCTTATCGATGTCAAAAGGTTCTAAGAGTTTTTGTTAAAACCACGACGATTCAGGCGAATATTCCATTAAAATGAGGGGTGAATGAATTTATATTACGAACCAAAAAACTATGCTAGATTTGTATTATTGGCCAACCCCCAATGGTCATAAAATTACCCTATTTTTGGAAGAAGCTGAGGTGGCGTATCGCTTGATTCCCATTAATATCGGTAAAGGCGAACAATTTCACGAGCAATTTTTAAAAATTGCTCCGAATAATCGCATCCCAGCCTTAGTGGATCATGAGGCTTTAACGCCTAGTGGTAGCTTGGCTTTGTTCGAATCTGGGGCTATCTTACTGTATTTAGCTGAAAAATTTAATAAATTTATGTCAGTGGAGCCGAGTCTTCGTTGGCAAACGCTACAATGGTTGTTTTGGCAGATGGGTGGCTTAGGACCTATGGCTGGGCAAACACATCATTTTGTGGCTTATGCTCCAGAGAAAATACCTTATGCTATAGACCGATATGTGAGAGAAGTTGGCAGGTTGTATAAAGTTTTAAATAAGCATTTGGAGACCAGTGGCGCATACATAGCGGGTGATTATTCCATCGCAGATATGGCGGTTTATCCTTGGATTGTGCCTTATCAAAGACAACAACAGGATTTAACTCAATTCCCGGCCTTGCACGAGTGGTTTGGGCGGATTGCTTTGCGGCCGGCCACCGCGCGTGCTTACGCCAAAGCTGAGCAGATCAATCCCAATCCGCAACCCTTGGATGACAAGGCAAAAGGGATTTTGTTTGGTCAAAGTGGCAAGTCTTAAAAAAACCAAGTATTTACCTCAAACTTTAACCTTTGCAATGCTGGCTTTTAAGGCGCCGCAAAGGCTTTTTTATTATTTGAGACCTTTGCAAAACTGGCTGCACTGCCAAATTACTGCGTTATGCGGTGCTCACCAGCTCATTTACACCCCAGTAAATTCCGCTGGTTGCGCTCCTCTAAGCCTTGTACTTTGACAGTTCGCCCGAGTTGTGCAAAGGTCTCATTTTTTCCAAACGCAATGAAAAATCGAGCCATTAAAATAAGCCAATATGGAACTTCAGAAGTTCTAGAGTTGGTGAATGCCCCTGCCGTAGGTGAACCACAAGCCCACCAAGTTAAAGTCAGACATCAGTTTGTCGGTCTTAATTTTATAGATATTTACCAAAGGACCGGACTGTATCCATTACCCTTGCCAGCCCAGTTAGGTATGGAAGCTTCGGGTATTGTGGAAACTGTAGGCATGAATGTGCGGCATTTGAAAGCTGGAGATAGGGTAGCTTATACCACAGCCACTCCCGGTTGTTACGCCGATGTGCGACTAGTCGATGCCAAAACCGTTTGTCGCCTTCCAGACTCTATCGATTTAACTACCGGTGCCGCCATGATGCTAAAGGGCTTAACCGTGCAATATCTATTTAAACGCTCTCTTATGAACTTTGTTCCTGGGGATTTTGTATTGTTTCATGCCGCGGCCGGGGGGGTTGGTCTGATTGCTTGCCAATGGGCTAAATTTTTAGGCTTGCGCTTAATCGGTACTGCAGGAAGTGATGATAAATGTGCTTTAGCCATACACCACGGTGCCGAATTTGCGATTAATTATCAAAAAGACCATGTGGTGGCTCGAGTAAAGGACATCACTGGTGGAGTAGGGGTTAAGGCCGTGTTTGATTCTGTAGGAAAGGACACTTGGGATCTATCCTTGGATTGTTTGCGACCCTTGGGTTTGCTGGTGTCGTATGGTAATGCTTCGGGTGCCGTACCTCCCTTTGCTCCTGGAGTTTTAGGAGCTAAAGGTTCTTTGTATGTGACCCGGCAAACCTTGTTTAGTCATATTGCGGACTTTGACACCTGTCAACAAATGGCAGATGATTTATTCTCGGTGGTAGCCCAAAATGTGGTTAAAATTCCTATCCACCAAACTTATGATCTGGAGCATATTCGGCAAGCCCATGAAGATTTGGAGGGCAGAAAGACTACGGGCTGTAGCATCATTACCCTATAAGGGTCGTCTCTGTTACACAAAACTACTGTCGTCCGAGGCTTTATTGAAATTTATTTGGGAAGCTGAGGAAAATCAAGGGGGATCCCAGCTTGATGGCTGGCGTCTCGGGATAGTTGTTGCCAAAAGTTGACTGCCGTTTTGGTATCTAGCCATTGGTTGTCCATCCACTTGTAGTGGTAGCCATTTTGAGAGGAGGCTAGCCAAACTTCTTGCAGTGGTTTTTGCAGATTGATAACTATCTGACTTTTATTCAGGAAAGTTAAGGTCAGCATAGAACCTTGGCGTTCGTATTCTATATCGCAAGGGGTAAACTCGTTGATTTGATCACAAGACTTCTCGATATCTTGTAACAATGCTTCAGTGAGGTGCCAATAAGTAGAGTCGTCTAACATTTTGTGATCGATGAAAAAATATGTGTGCTTAGGGTGTGCCTTTATTTTACTGGGTTGTGGACAGAAAGGTGATTTGTATAAAAAGACCGTCGAATCATCGCAGAAAATGGCGATTCACGGTGTTGCCTTGCCCTTTGGCTAATCGCCTTATTAGCCCCGCAAGTTGCGGAGTTTGCTGAGTACCTAGTAACTCACCATGGGGGCTTAGTTTGCCGGACCCTTGCCTAGTGTTTGATAAATAAGACTGTTGCACCATCGGCTAAGCCGCGGTTACACTGCCAATGGACAAGTTATGCGGTACTCACCAGCTCATTTACATCCGAGTAAATTCCGCTGGTTGCGTGCCGCTAAGCCTTGTAATTATGACAGCTCACCGAGGTTGTGCAACAGTCTTTAAATCACGATTTAAACCTCTCAAGATGTTCATTTTATGCTACAGATGATGCTATGAATTTACCCGCCCACTTACAGTTTTTAGGCGATCAATTAACGCTGGAAGGCGTATCTTTAGACAGTTTAGCCAAAACTTACGGTACTCCGTTGATGGTTTACTCCCATACCAGTATTCAACAAGCTATACACGAGTATCAACAAGCCTTTACGCGTCATAAAATGCGTTTGTGTTATGCGGTAAAAGCCAACAGCAATTTATCTATACTCAAATTATGCCAAGGATTAGGCTGTGGTTTTGACATTGTTTCCATAGGTGAATTGAAAAGATTGCAGGCTATAGGGGTGTCTGCGCAGACCGTGGTGTTTTCAGGGGTTGGGAAAACTGCCCTAGAAATGCGTGAGGCTTTGAAAGCCGGAATAGGCTGTTTTAATGTAGAAAGTGAAGCAGAGCTTCTGGTATTACAGTCGATTGCACAAGAGCTGGGTTTGGTGGCAAAAATAAGCCTGAGAGTGAATCCCGATATTGACGCACAAACCCATCCTTATATTTCTACTGGGCTAAAAAACAATAAATTTGGTATTGCACATACGCTGGCTATAGACCTTTATTTAAAAGCCTTTGCTATGCCTTATATTCAAGTGATGGGTATTGATTGTCATATTGGCTCCCAAATCACTGAACTAGCTCCTTTTATGAGTGCCGCACACACTTTATCCAAACTCATTTTACAAATTGAAAAAGAGAGTGGTCAATCATTGCAACACATCGATTTTGGAGGAGGGTTAGGGATAGATTATTATGCTGGAACTGCGGTGGATATTAATCCTACGGAACTGTTTTCGGCAGTCCTACCTATATTTCAAGACTATGGCTTGACTGACAAAACATTTTTCATTGAACCCGGAAGGTCTATCGTCGCCAACAGTGGTGTATGTGTTACCCAAGTTTTATATCTCAAAGAAGCCGAAGAAAAAAATTTTTGTATCGTAGATGTAGCTATGAACGATTTGCCTAGACCCGCTATGTATCAAGCGTATCATCATATTTTAGCCACGCGTAAATCGTTATGGCCTGCTAAAACTTATGATGTAGTGGGACCCGTTTGTGAAAGCGGTGATTGGTTGGGGCGTGATCGGCATTTAAATGTGCAACCACAGAATTTATTAGCTATTTTATCCACAGGTGCGTATTGCTCAAGTATGGCCAGTAATTACAATACGCGCCCGCGCATGGCGGAAGTGATGGTGCATCAATCACAAGTGCAACTTATTCGCCATAGGGAGAGTCTGGATGATATACTGCGTCCTGAATTGGCTTGTTTGGCTCAATAGACCAAGATCGTTGCCCCCCATCGGTAAGACTGTTGCACCATCGGCTACGCCGCTCGGTGAGCTGTCATAATTACAAGGCTTAGCGGCACGCAACCAGCGGAATTTACTCGGATGTAAATGAGCTGGTGAGTACCGCATAACTTGTCCATTGGCAGTGTAACCGGTTGTGCAACAGTCTTTCGGTTGGTGTTTCGCCCGTGCAAAGGTCTCTCAAAGACTATCCTCTAACCAAGGCCTAGCCTTGACGACCCGATCAATTTCTACCAGTTCTTCCAATAGGCTGGCCATACATGACAGGGGTATGGCGTTGGGACCATCACTTAGAGCTTGCTCAGGGCGCGGGTGAGTTTCCATAAATAATCCAGCTACACCACTGGCTATAGCGGCACGAGCGAGTACTGGGATAAAATGTCGCTCCCCGCCTGATTTCCCACCTAAACCACCGGGCAGTTGTACGGAGTGAGTGGCGTCAAAGACTACCGGAGCTTTGGTTTGGCGCATAATGTACAGTGAGCGCATGTCGCTGACTAAATTGTTGTATCCAAAACTTACACCGCGCTCACAGACCAGAAAATTATCTTCGTTGAGACCTTGTTGGCGGGCGGCTAGGCGAGCCTTTTCAATGACAAACTGCATATCTGTGGGTGCCATGAACTGCCCTTTTTTGATATTCACAGGCTTACCTGATTTTGCCACTGCACTAATAAAATCGGTTTGTCGACATAAAAATGCTGGGGTTTGTAAGA
>JASGCH010000118.1 GCA_030054245.1 Gammaproteobacteria bacterium
GTTTTTAGTAGTGGAATTTTGCTTTACTGCCAATTTTAGCCTTTGAAGAGTATTGGCTTGGTACTGAGCCAACGCAGCTTCTGACGACAAACCCTGCTTAACTGCTTCTAATGGAATTAACGAATCATTAATGTGGTGAAGATGAAACTGATGAGAATGGTATAAATCTCTTACAAAGTCAAACGCATAGAATACTAGTTTCTTCTGCGAATCGGGGGCAAAAATTGAGCTAAACCAACCAACTCCATCAGGCAAAATGTTCACTTTGCAGACTAGAGCATCTTTACCCTCACCCTGCAATGTTGTATAAAACTGATTCAATGTCGTGCGTAACCCATTTAAATGTTCGCTCGTTCCCTTCTTCTCCCGCCAACTCTTGATAAAATCTTTATATCCTGTAAGTTTGGTAATAAAGTAGGTCGGAAAAATCCATATTTTTGCCGTCACACCCCCTTCGACTGGAGGTGTCTCATCATTAACGACAAAAAATTCCCATTGATCCAGTGAAAAAATTGGCAGCCACTTGGACAAAAGCAAGAATTTTATCCCATCTGCTAAATTTCTTCGTTGATAACAAGCTAAACCGCCAACCCCAACAGATTCTTTTGAAATTGGGAAACTCTTTAATATCCGCCTATGTTGAAAATCGGAATGGTAAGTAAACTCCAAGCGACCAAGAGTAGGTATCCATGCAACAAATTCCGGTTCCGAACCAGTGGATTCCGCCGCCGTCGAAGGTGTTTCAGAAATTTTCATAGGCTAAGAATTGGGTGTATTTGGGGTGTATTTGGTACGACCCATACTTTTAAAAAACCAAAGGTTAGGAAGGGAAAATCTTGTTTATCACCATGGATGAGGGTCCTCTTGTTTCACGCATTTTACCTTCTTTTGTAATTTCCAAACCTCTCGTAAATATCATCCCTGCATTCAGCTCATCATCTGGTTCTAATGTACCCGCATCAAACTTGTCCATAAGTTGCTTATATTTTTTCATTTGGATCTTATCAAAGCTCCATAACCATACCACCATTCTGAGGAGCAGTCCTAATATAGCGGACCCCACGATAACTACCAAAAACACTTCATTCGGGCTACTGTTTGCACCCAACCAATTCGAAAAGACATTAAAAAGTGGAAAATCAACGATCCATTGCATTATTGTGTCAAATACATTCATAATACCCCCCATATTGATAGTGTTGGTGCCATGATGGGGATAATTAATTGTATGAAACCTTTACTTAGCCGACTGCACCACCTAACTTCGTCGTTTGACAGTGCAAGCGGCGGTAAAACCGTCGGTGCAACAGCCCTTTTTTGTAAATGAATATGATTGTGTTCAGTCCGTTGTGATATGAGAGCTTGAAATATGGCTTCCAGCAATGCCTCATTCACAACTATAATCGGTATTTTCATAATGATCTAAAGTAAAAAAAGTAAAAATTTATTGAGTCATAGTCCGTTTGAGTATGCGTAGTAATCGCAATAAAAAGGCAACTAGCAGTGAATCAGATTAACGAGTATTTATGGAGGCTGTAATGTCAATGGCATACACACCTAGGTAACAAAATTTTAGACATCATAAGATTAACCTAGCAGGTTATTTCCTTAGGTATAAGTTAACCATCTGTTTTCAATGGTAACCTTTGTCACGCAACGGTTAATTGGGTAAGACAAATTAACTCGCTAAGTAACATGGTTTTATGGATTACCCCATTGACCTCAAAGGAAAAAGTGACGGAATATAATGTCCGGATCACGGATTAAAAAATAAACAATAGACTACCCCCACAGTATGGGGAATTCTATTCCTTGTAGATTGTATATCATTTTTGCGATTTTTTGCCTCCCTAAAACCACAAATCGTTATACTTGGAGCCGTTTTGCATACCAAAGACTGTTGCGTCATCGGCTATGCCACGGTTGTCAAATGACTGCGTTATACGGTTCACCCCGAATGATGATCTAGCGACCTTGGCACCATGGGCTACGGTCTTTGACTTATATCTGCAAAAGTGGCCATCTGCCCAGAATATTGCAACCAGCTCCTTCTCAACAAATTACCCAATGCCAGCTTACGGTATTTGGCAGATCCCCGCAAATCGCTTAGAGGTTGAAATTCCTCTTGAAGGACTTGTTCCGCTAGGGTTATAGTCTGTTCGCACCACCCTCCTTGCAAAAGGGTGCGCTCCGTGGCGTAGGCGCGCACCGGGGTAGCCGCCACCCCGCCAATGCCTATACGCACGGACTCGAGTATCCCCCCCTTAATACATAAGGCTATAGCCATAGCCACAATAGAAATGTCGTCTTCTTGGCGTTTACTCAATTTATAGGCTCGACACCATTCACCCTCTACAGTTCCGGGAATAAGAATCTGTTCTATAATTTCAGTAGGGTCTAAAACAGTTTGGCGATACCCAAGGTAGAACTCATGTAAGCCTACAGTGCGACGCACGACTCGTTGATCGTGCCATTTGGTCAAGACCAACTGAGCATCAAGAGCCAGCAATACAGGCATACTATCGCCAATCGGGGAGCCATTAGCAATATTACCTGCCAAAGTAGCACTCTGCCGAATAGAGCCGCCAGCAAACCGCTCAAAATACGCTTTGAGCGCCGGTCGTGTCTGGCACATGGCGTCAAAAGCATCTTGCACAATCACCGCACCGCCTAGGTTAAGCACATACGGTGAGGATTCTATGGCTAATAAGGCTTGGGTGCGCGTTAAATCGATAATTTCAGGGAGTTTTTGATAGCGTTGCGTAACGACTAAACCCACATCGGTGGCACCCGCGACCAATGTAGCTTGTGGGTGCTTAGCCTTTAAGCTAAGTAGTTCGGTTAATTCTCGTGGCTGAAAATACCCCCCCTCTTGCCAAGCACTGTCCTCCAGTAGCGGGAGGCTTGGAATGCTCGATGCGAAGACTTTGGGATAAAGGTGCATAGTACAACCCGCATCAACGATAGGTCGATACCCGGTACAACGACACAAATTCCCTGAAATGGCGTGCTTAACTTGCTCAGGAGTTTGCTCTACTCCTCTAGTGTTCTGGTATAAAGAAAACAAACTCATGACAAATCCAGGGGTACAAAATCCACATTGCGTAGCATGTTGGTCCACCATGGCTTGTTGCACCGGGTGTAAATGCCCGCCAGCCATCTCAGCTAAATCCCCGGCTGTATAAATTGCCATACCAGATACAGAATGGGCAAACCGCAAACAACTGTTGATAGCCCTAAATTGCGGATTATCGACCGTATCGGCAACCGCGACCACACAAGCTCCGCAGTCACCAGAAGCACAGCCTTCTTTAACATCCGTACAATGCAACTGTAAGCGTAAAACATTTAACAAAGTCGCGTCAGAGGCGATATCGGGCAGGTTTATCCATTGGTTCTTTTTATAAAAAAAGACCGGTTTAAATTGACTTACAATGCTCTCTTCTTTCATAACTCCTGCATAAAATTTGATAAATTTATTTAAAAATTATAACACCAATATAGAGAAAAAGTTACTGCATCTACAAGCTAAAATATCCCCCAATACCCATTTTAGGTCGCTTCACCGCACCTGAACCACGATGGCACCACAACCTTGGGTAAGTCGAGCTTAGGATTTTAAGCTTAAACTTCATTCTAGACTCGATAAATTTGTGTATAATGGGTGGGTACTTCACACCCATCTCATGTTTGATTTTAGCATTTCTAAGTTATTACTCATAGGAATAGTCGCCCTAGTGGTCATTGGACCAGAAAAATTTCCAACAGTAGCTAGAAATTTTGGAGCTTGGCTTGGAAAAATGCGCAGATATATGGATACGGTGCGCTACGAATTACAACAAACGATACAAACCGAAGATTTGCATCGTTTACGCGGGTCGCTTACCCAAGCGAGCAACGATTTAAAATCATCGGTACAGGCTATGACAGAAGATTTTCGATCAGCTTTACCTACAGAAAATTCACTATTAAGCGATGACGGCTTGGAACAAATTTCCATGGTCCCGACTAGCATGACCACCCAACCCACTTTCTTGATAAAGAAAGCACATTGGATTTCAAGAAAAACCGCAATTCCCCAATGGTACAAAAAGCAACATCGGACGCGTCAAAAGTTATTGTCAGCGGCCGCTCGAGTCCAAAAATACCGCCCGCCCACCTCTTCAAATGGCTAAAATAGTTTGTTGTCTATAAAAACCATGGTACCCCCCGGGGTTTCCCAGCGGTGGATGCACTTGTCCAATAACTGCATGATAATGGCTCATCCCCGGATGAGCCATTCCGCTCAGATACCAAACCCCACCCTATCATGGCGACAGCTCGCCAAAGCTGGACCACGGTTTTACTATTATTGATGCAGTGAATTTACCCAACCTAAAGCCATCCAAAGACGAACTAAGCGACACCGAGCAACCCCTAGTCGCCCATTTGATCGAATTACGCGACAGAATATTGTGGTCGTTTTACGGTCTATTGCTTGCTATCATTGCTTTAGCCGTATGGCCTGGTCCTTCAGGGTTGATCGATTTTCTGGCACAACCTATACGCCAACACTTACCTCCCGAAAGCAAATTGATTGCGGTTGGAGTTCTAACCCCGATTTTAATTCCACTCAAAATCCTTTTATTAGCTGGGTTTATTCTGGCCTTCCCTTGGATATTGTATCAAATTTGGGCTTTCGTTGCTCCCGGTCTTTATGCTCATGAAAAACGCTTAGCCTTGCCCCTCATTCTGGTGGGTAGCGTTTTAATGTACATAGGTTTAGCCTTTGTACATTTCTTTGTATTGGATCGTTTGTTCGCTTTTATTCAAACCTTTACACCTCAAAGCGTGGCCGCCACACCGGATATCGCTTCTTTTGTCTCGACTATTTTATCTCTCTATCTAGCATTTTCATTAGCCTTTCAAGAACCTGTATTGATCGTATTATTGGTAAAATTTCGCATTTTAACCATTCAGAAGCTGAAACAATGGCGTTCTTATTTTATTATTATTGCCTTTGTCATTGCCGCCATTGTTACCCCCCCGGATGTTATTTCGCAACTAGCACTAGCCATTCCCTTATGTATTTTGTACGAAGTAGGCATTTTATTTGCCAGGTGGCTGGTTCCACAACCATTGTCTAATCAGCCCTCTGAATAGCTTCTGCACAACGGTCTTATCATTGTATAATTTT
>JASGCH010000119.1 GCA_030054245.1 Gammaproteobacteria bacterium
CTTTTGTCATAGGTATGTTGTTTATCAAAGAAACCAAAGATGTCGATATTTTGAAAGACGACTAGAACTTGTTTCGGTTATAATACCAGCAGGTGGCTGTACTCCTGATGAAACCGGGGGGTACAGCCACCTTGTCTGCCACATTTAAGACTTTGACTATTCAATAAATCCTATGTTCATTTTATAAGATGGGTAAGTTGCCACTAGAATGTAGTCATTTGGTCAAATATTACGGCTCCTATAAAGCAGTTGATGATGTTAGTTTTGAGGTACAACCGGGGGAGTGTTTAGGTATCATCGGACCTAATGGAGCGGGAAAGACTTCGATTATCAAAATGTGTTTAGGAACTTCCCAACCTCATAGCGGCGTCATCTCTTCCTTTGACCAGTCTATGCCAGAGGATAGGGCTAGTATCAAACAACGCCTAGGGGTGGTCAACCAGTTTGATACACTCGACCCTGATTTTACTTGTTACGAAAATTTGTTGGTTTTTGGTAGGTATTTTGGTTTAAAGGATGCCGCAATTCGAGATAAAATCCCCTCTTTGTTAGAGTTTGCCGCCCTTACTCACAAAACCCAAGCCAAACCAGGAGCTTTATCGGGAGGCATGAAAAGGCGCCTAAGCTTGGCTCGTGCGCTGATCAATGACCCTAGTCTATTATTGCTCGACGAGCCTACCACCGGATTAGACCCGCAAGCTAGGCATACCATCTGGAGCAGACTAGATGCACTTTTATTACAAAACAAATCCATTTTATTAACCACCCATTTTATGGACGAGGCACAAAGATTGTGCCACCGCCTACTGATTATGGATCAAGGAAAAATCATCGATCAAGGTACCCCTTCTGACCTAATTCAGAAGCTGGTGGATCCCCATGTCTTTGAAATAAAGTTTTCTGCAACCCCCATCCCGCAGGCTTTGATTGACCAAGCCTCGAGGTACGAGTTGCGTGGTGATAGCTACTTGTTTTATGTACAAAATCCCACACACTTTCAACAAGAATTGCAACATTGTACTTTTTTATCGGTTTTGCACAGACCTGCAAACTTAGAAGATGTGTTCCTCAAATTAACGGGTCGCCAAATGAGGGAGGGAAGTTAATGGCTTGGTATCCAGTATTTCGACGCAATTTATTAGTCTGGCAAAAATTGGCTATTCCAAGTTTAATTGGGCACATAGCTGAACCTATGATTTGGTTAATTGCCTTAGGCTATGGCTTAGGATCGTTTATTGGTAGCATAGAGTGGCAAGGTCAAAGCATTTTGTACAGCGTATTTTTTGCCAGTGGCTCTATTTGTATGAGTGCCACCAATGCCACGACCTTTGAAGCACTCTACTCGGTTTTTTCGCGTATGCAAGTACAAAAAACTTGGGACGGTATTCTGAACTCACCCTTGCGTATAGAGGATATTTTTTTTGCTGAGCTACTCTGGTCTAGTTTTAAGGGAATGTTGTCAGCGTGCACCATGCTAGCGGTCATGCTGGCTCTAGGTCTTGGGCGCGACCTTTATGTTATTTGGGTTTTGCCGATTCTGCTTTTAACCTGCTTAACTTTCGCCAGCATAGCTTTAATTTTTAATGCCTTAGCCAAAGGATATGATTTTTTTACCTACTATTTTACTTTATTCTTAACGCCCATGACCTTTTTGAGCGGTATATTCTTCCCTTTGGACCGACTCCCCAGCGCCTTACAATACCTCTCAACCCTACTACCTCTCACCCATGTCGTGGCCTTAGTGCGTCCATTGTTTATAGGTCACTCCCCAGATAATATACTGCTACATATTTCAGTTTTGCTAGTATATGGGGTTTCATCAGCCGCTTTAGCTTTGCACCTCACCAAAAAAAGGTTTGCAGATTAACACCTAAAAGACTAAAGACTGTTGCACCATCGGCTGGTGCCGCTCCGTGAGCTTTCAAAGTACAAGGCTTGCGTTGCGCGCAACCCTCTTCATTTCCGAAGATGATCATGTTGGGCGCTCGTTGGTTTCGCATATTGAGTATATGCGAGACTGGGAGCGGAAGCGCAATGAATAGCGCAACGAACGGCCGAACCTACATAACGCAGTCATTTGGTAGTTTAGCCGCGGCACCAGCCGATGGCGCAACAGTATTCATCAAGGGACCACTCACGCGGCCATAGCCTCCTCGTCATCTAGCCATACTCCCTGCCAATCAAACCCCACCCCAGGATCCCAACCCCAGCGCCCTACCGGATTGACATCTTCATGACCCACTACCCAGCCTTTTTTGAGCGGAATACCGTAAGCCCTCTTAAGGTTGCACAATAACTCTCTGAGGGTTACATACATAGCCGGTGAATATTCCTGTGCTCCCCCACCCACTCCCAAAGTTTCAATACCGATGGAATAATTGTTAGGGTCTGGGTCTTGTAAAAAATTCAAGGGTTCAGCTTTTGCTCCCCAGCGTTGATCAAAATAGCCATAAACGCTAAACGGTGTATCATCTGGGTTATGTATCGCCACGGCACCCTCTTTTGTGGACAATACCTCTAAGGTTTCACCCACATAATCTACCTTCGATGGGTAAGCCTTGTACCATGGAAAGTACTGCATATAACAGCGCCAATTGGGTTTTGTATAGAGCTTGCGTAGCCATACGGGTATCCCCGCATGCCAAGCTCGTCTGTCATCGGCAACCAATTGGTAAAGATCTCCCTGTTTATCAATCAAATAATGGGGACTCACCATCTTGGGCTGGGTATAGTAGTCTAAACAATAAGTTAAATCGTTGTGGCCAGTTATATGCAAAACGATGTGCGTAGGGACCATCGAGTTTGATCTTCGATGCCCAAAGTTTGGAGATGCTCTCCAAAACTCAGGCTTAACCCAGACACTCTGATGATGGCGCACGCTCATTAAAATCCCCTTTCTATCCAAATATCAAAAAAGACCATTGCACCGTCGATAGGATACACAAACCTCAAACCCCTTATTCTCTCACCTCCCCATTACCCAACACCACATATTTTTGTGTCGTGAGTCCAAGTACCCCCACCGGTCCACGAGCGTGTAATTTATCAGTAGAGATACCAATTTCTGCACCCAAGCCGTATTCAAAACCATCGGCAAAACGCGTACTGGTATTAACCAGCACGCTCGCCGAGTCCACTTCTCGTAAAAAACGCATAGCATGACCATGGTTAGAAGTTACAATGGCATCGGTGTGATGGCTAGAGTAGTGATTGATATGAGAAATAGCTTGATCTAGGTGATCCACCAGCTTAATGCTCAAAATGGGCGCTAGGTATTCAGTGTACCAATCACTTTCTTGTGCCAACACACATAAGTCTTTATCAATCGAAGGAAAATGAGCTTGTAACAGCAACAAGCTGTCCGCACAACAACGCAATTGTACATTTTTCTGCCACAAAATTTCAGCCATTTTTGGCAGAAACTTGGTAGCCTGAGACTTGGCTACCAGCAAACTTTCGGTGGCGTTGCAAGGGCTGTATTTTTGGGTCTTGGCATTCTCGGTAATCTTCCACGCCATGTCTAAATCGCAAGGCTCATCAATATAAGTATGGCAGTTACCATCTAAGTGTTTAAGAACTGGAATTTTAGATTCTGCGGAAATCTTTTGGATTAAAGATTTACCTCCTCTCGGTATGATCAGGTCAATGTAGGTGTCCATCTGTAGTAACTGGTCCACGGCTTTCCTATCGGTTGTAGGCAGACCCTGTACCACCTCAGCTGGTAACCCCCCTGTTTCCAACGATTGTTGCACCAACTGCAATAAAATTTGATTGGAATGCCAAGCCTCGCTTCCTCCACGCAAAATACAAGCATTACCACTTTTAATGGCTAACCCTGCGGCTTCAATCGTCACATTGGGGCGACTCTCGTAAATCATGGCAAAAACGCCGATAGGGATGCGCATTTGTCCAACCCAAATTCCACTAACTTGTTGTGTCATACCATGAATTTGCCCGATAATTTCTGGCATAGAAGCCAGTTGATCAACTCCCAATGCACAAGTTTCTATGGCGGAGGGCGTCATTTTTAAGCGATCTAACAACACTTGGTCTAGTTTTCCAGCCGCGGCTTCTAAGTCTTGCAAGTTGGCTTGTTGTATCTGTTCAGATTGTTGTCGCAAAGTTTGGGCTAGATGTCGCAATACTTTTTGCTTCTGCTCGGTGCTGGCTTTGGCTATGCTGTACCCAGCCAGTCGAGCGTTTTGCCCTAATTTTTCTAGGTTTGAAAAATTCATGATTAAACTATGGGAATAAGGACTTAAACTCGCCAGAGATCCAGCTACACAGGCTCTTTTATCATTGAAAGATCACGCTCATTTTGAGGATCAAACGAGATCTTTGCGCCAGTTCGGACCAACTGATGGCGCACACGACCAACCAAATTGACGATGGTATTCCAAAGGTCTTGCCCCATTATACCAGACAACGACTTTACCAGCGTTCGGCTACCCAAAAGGACCCATTTATGCCATAATTTTGTATTATACTACAAGACCTTTGCTCAACTCTGGGTGAACCGCCAAATGATTCAGTTGAAGTACATGCAACCAGCGGAATTAACGATAGATCATACATGCTGAACCGCAAAACCTCATCATTGGGCATATAATACGGCGGAAAACCCGAGATACAGGGTCTATGCGTCACACCACTCGATTTAAAAGACTAGGAGAAGAAATGCCTACCCAACCATTGAAAGCTCGCTCCAATTCCACTACAGTCCCGCCACCTATTGCCCAATCTCACATGAAGTACTCTTGGCGTAGAGGAGTATCTAAAATGCTTGGTCGGATCTTTACCACCACCTTAGTAGGTGCTCTGTCCATCAGCACGACCCTTGCCAATCCGCTACCATTCACCACAGCAGAGAAAGTGGGCATCTCGTCTGAGCGCCTACAACGCCTCACCACGAGACTTAAGTCCGAAGTCGACATCGGTCATATGCCGGGTATAGTGATTGCCATCGCCCGCAAGGGTCAGCTCGCCTATTTTGAAACCATCGGCTACCGCGACCCTGCGGCAAAAGCACCCATGCCACGCGATGCCATCTTCTCGATCGCCTCCATGACCAAGCCGATGGTCTCGGTCGCCATCATGATGTTACACGAAGAAGGTAAGCTATTCTTGTCCGATCCTGTCGGCAAG
>JASGCH010000120.1 GCA_030054245.1 Gammaproteobacteria bacterium
TCTGGGATTACCCCATAGATTTATCCCGCAAAATCTCTACTGCGTAATCTGGGATTATTCTATGCCTGAATAACATGTGTCCCGGCAATCATATCCAGACTGTTGCACGAGTGGTACCAGCCGATGGTGCAATAGTCTTATGTTTCTGATGCACCGGAGGAGTGGCAAAACACCTAGCCCAAGTGCCAGTGCTGGTTAGATGGGTATTGCCCCTGTTTTTTTACCACAGTGGAAGCAAAATTTAGAAAATGTAATTTTTCGTGTTTCGCAGGTCGCACACTTATCAAACATCTCTATTCCACAGTGTTGGCAAAAATTATCAGTGTCTTTGATGATAGAACGCTCGCAACTTGGGCATATTCCTTTCGCTATTCTGGTAAAAGCTAAATCGTATTGAATCTCTTTCTTTCGCTGAGAGTCAGGTTGTTGTTCTAGCTCGCGTTGTTGTTTAATATATCTTTGAAGCCCAGAAATTGAGTATTTTCCAACTATTAAGGTAACCACAACACCCACTGTATATCTTACATATCCACCGTAACTTGGCAAGTAAGGAACCAGCTCTACAAAAAATGCAAATAAGCTGAAAAGTATAAAGCCCCAAACAAAAGGCCAGTATGATTTTTTGCGGTGCTTTACAAATAAGTAAGTTGCGACAAGGAGCAGTGGAAGTACAAAAATTAATCGATAAATAAAAACTCGTAATTCGATCTTTTTCTGAGCTGATCCAAATTCTGTCCTAGCATTACTCTCTAACAATAGAATATCTCGATTTATTTTGGATTTTTCTTGAGTAATATCCAGTAGCTGTTTTTGAGGGATTTCCAGCGAGTTTAAATACTCGCGTTCTTTTTTTCTGAGTTGTTCTAAATGGGTGGTGCGCGCTATTAAATCGCGATCTTGATCGGATTTTTGCGTGGCATTGCGCGTGGTTACCCAAGCATCGAAAGTCTGCTTTGCCGCCCGATAGTCTTCTCGAGCAGTTTGTAGTTGAAGTTTTGCCTGTTCAAGTTTTTCTGTAGTGCGTGTTTCCTCTTGCGAGAGTAATTTTAGTTGGTTGGTTAGGTTTGATTTTGCTGGCTTATCGATAAAATCTTCAGTGGACAGCTTACTTTCAATTTTTGGAAGATCTTCAACTATGACCCCTCCTAAACCCATGAGAAAGTAGGCAAACAAGAAGGCTATGAACCATAATCCTCGATTGAACCACTTCTCAGACAGTCTTAAATAATTGGCCATGTTACTCTTCTCGTACGATTTAACTGGGTGGTATCTGCTCACCTATAAGTTCAGCGACTACCGAAGGCATGTTGCTGGAAGGAAGGATTGGGGGTTTGTGCGTAAGAAAAGACCGCACTGCTAGGAAAGTAATCAAGCTATGAATTGCCAAAACCGCTCTCTGTAATGCCAGCCAAAAATGCAGTTTGGCACCTCTGTTTGTGTGGAGAAACTGTGTTATGGGGTTGTACAACAAGGTTCTGGGTTGTAAGTATATCAGAATTTGACATTGCCTGAAAAAGGTCTCTTAGAAACTTTCTGCAAGATCGTAGTTGTAGCTAAAAAATCGAAACTGAACAAATCAAAAACGCAGGTCCACATCTTACAAAATAGGGTGGCTGTTAGAGCAACGGTCTCCCTAATTTAAACTGACTTTGGCCCTTTGTTCAATTTGAGCTTTTGCCCGGAGCTCTTCTGACCATAAAAAATATTCCGTGTAGAATTTATCTTGCTCTAATTTCTTTAAAGCTAATTCCTTGGCATTGGGATTCTCTCCGGTTTCTACTTTTAATATCTTTAACACATTGAATCCGGCACCTGTGCGAATGGGACCTAATACCTCAGAATCCTTTTTTCCTCTGAGGGGTTCTACAAATACTTCTGGGTATTGGTCTAGTGGAATTAAACCCCATTCTTTCACGACGATGGGAAATTGAGAAAGGCGTCCGATGTCTGTTAGATTGGTTCCTTGAATTAATAGGTCTCGAATATATTTGGCATTTTGGCTGGCGCTGTTTTCATTCACAGGACTGGTATTTTCAGCCAAAGGGATTTGTATTAACAGTGCATTGACTTGGGTGGAGGATGCCAAGGTGGTACTTAAAAAATCATGGATCTCCTTGGGTGATATATTGATTCGGGTAGACAAAACTTGGTTGCGTAATTTTTGCAGAATGATTTGATGGGTAATTTGTTGTTGCAGAAGTTCTAAATGTAGGTTTTGTGATTGCCATTTCCTTATAAAATCGTCAGTACCTAAATGGACAGTTTGGGCTAATTCCTGTAGTTTGGCATCGATATCATCGAATGCTATGGATTGATCCAGTCGCAACTCTCTGGCGATAGATAATTGAATCTGGTCGTCGATGACTAAATTTAACAGTTGGGTTAACCAATTCTCATCCAATTCCTGGAGTTGAGGGTTAAATATTTTTTCAAGGGTATGCCTAACTTTTAAATCAAAGTTGGTGATGGGATAGTTATCTACTAGGGCAACCACATAATTATGGGCCGCTGGCTGGGGTATGGGGGTAGTTTGGATTTTGGTATTCGCAGGCAATAGGGGGGACGAATGCTTGATGGATTGTCCGAAAGCGTCTGACATAGAAGCCAAGCCAATGAGCATGAGCCAGAAGAAATTCAAGACTGTGGCTCGGCGGGCTAGCTTAGTTACTAAGGTTTTTGAGTATAACCAGTGGCATTGCATGGATAGACGGAGTGCCGATCTGACTTTGTCATTGGGTCTGCTCGCTGGTAAGGTAGTGGTCTTCATTTCTAAAAAAATCATACAAGTTAAAGTCATGAGTAGTAGAACTGAAAGAATTAAATAGATGGGCGGTAAGCGTAGAAACTAGGAGAATGTAAAAGACTGTTCTACCCTAGTTTCAAGTGGCCTGTCAAATCACTGTGTTATAGTGGTTCATCCACGGACGAATCCCCCTGTTGGTTGTACACAGCGCGACCTGGTCATGGCAAGGTTCCTAGTTTGCCCCTACGCGGTTGCCGTACGGTTGATAATTTGTAAATCCTGAGATTTTAGATTCTAATAATTTGGTGGGGTTACTCCCAATTTTAATCAATCCAAATAAATCAAGTTGCAATAATAGTTTAGCTTCGGCTTTATTACTATCAATCTGACTGTGTTGTAGCAAAAAACGCGATGCCCAACAATCGGTTAAATACTCTAGGCCTATAAACCCTTCACTAATTCGACGGTTTAATATATCAAAACTTAAACGCCCCATATTTCTCCAAACTGAGTGATCTGGCCCATGGGCGATTGGCCATTGCCAAGATGTTTCAAATTGTTCGTTGTTAATGTCCCTTTGCTTTTTATAGGAGAAATTTGCTACATGGTAATCTGCTGGGCGGTACCTTAGGGACTGCGTGCTTTTTTGCATCACATTGGTGTTGGTATTGTACTGCATGGTATTGATATACCTCCATTGAGTAGTCAGTTGGAGTTCAGACTGTAGAAGCGTATTGTTGAGTTGATCGCTAGGGCTTTCATTGGGTAAGTTTATTCGACGCGTACTCTGAATATAACTTTGAGCCACTGATATATTTATACTTTCTTTTCCAGAAATAGGATGTACTAATTGAGTTGATAAGCCCCAAACCAATTTGGTACCATCTAAAGTCCTGTCGTAACCGTTGTAGGGATTGGTGGCAAAAATATTTTGTATGTTTAAATCTTGTCTTGAGGTGTCGTAGATAGGTAAAAAATTCTGATCGTAGAAAGGGGTATAACTTAGCGACAGGCGCGGTACTAAGTAGTGGTGCCATTTGACGCCTCCCCAATCCGATATTTTACTTAATTTAGTGCGCCAATCCACAGAAAATATAGGGACAGTTAAAGAGGCATGACTCCTATGGTTACTTATTAATGCTTCAGAAAATTGGTAATATTTGGTTTGTAATTCTATTTTAGGGGTTAAATCAGAATAATAAATAGGTATTTTTTGATGTGCTTCGGTCACGACTAGCCACCTTTCTCCATTGGGTTGGCATTGTTGGTTAACGGTTGGGCAAGGGGATCGGGGATCTAAGTGAAAGTTAGCGTAACTACCCTTAAGGCTGAGGGCAATCTGGTTCCATTGTGTGGTATATGAACCGTTTATTTGTGGCCATAAATTGTATGGTGGGACTTGTCTATCGTTGTTGAGCTGGATGGTTTGCCAATTTAGCCAACGCATCTGAAATTGAAGAGCGTCATTTAGCGCAAATGAGCTTAGGTATTGGCTGGGGATTAATCTTTGGTTCCAATGGATATGATCTTGGAGAGAGAAGTCACTCCAATACCCATTGTCGCTCACGCGAATAGGACTGAGTTGGTAATGCACTGGAATGCTAGAAAGCGTAAATTGTCCTGAATGATTTTGGGCATAAGCCCATCGGTTGGCACCCCATAATAGGTCGTTGGGAACATAACTAAACTCTAGGGTTGAACGGCGCTCCGGAGGGTTATTGGTTAAATAACGCCATTCTCCATTGAGGCCATAGCCTCTTTTGCCCCAAATGGACAACCCGGTGGTGGCATCCATATTGGGCGCTAAGTTCCAATAATAAGGTTGTATCATTTCTAGGCCGTTTTTATTATTCCATCCCACAGTGGGTGTTAGAAACCCTGATTTTCTTTCATTGGTAGCCGGCAAAGATAAATTGCTCGTAGGTAAAATAGGAAATCCCTTTAACTTGAGAGATGCACCCGTTACGGATAACAGATTTTCAGCGGTGTCTATAGATATTTTTTTGGCAGATAAGCTCCAACCCATGTTTTTTTCGGGGGAAATATCTCGACAGGAACTTAGGGTGATGTCAAAAAGTAAAGTGTGATCTTTATCAACGAACTGTATTTCTCGTACTTGCCCAACTAGACCCTTACGGGATAGGTTGATTTGAGCATCAGAGAGAGTTCCTTTACGGGTGTTAAACTGGTAATCTAGTTTATTGCCCTTGATCGAATCATGGTTGACCAGAATTTCAGTAGCTTCTGGAGCAACTACTTGGGAATCTGCTACATTTAAAGTGAGCTGTGGGGACGATACCCGGGTCTTACCATGAATGATTTTGGCGTTGCCAAATAAGGTAAATATATGGTTTCCCCCAGAAACTTCTTCAGCCGTGGCGGTAATAGGGGTAGTAGGGGG
>JASGCH010000121.1 GCA_030054245.1 Gammaproteobacteria bacterium
TAAATCGCCATTTTCAGCCGGTTGTTAACAGGCAACGCCGTAAATCGCCATTTTCAGCTGGTTTTAACAGGTAACGCCGTAAATCGCCATTTTCAAGCCGGTTGTTTTTAGGTACCGCCTACATACGGATTATACCGTCGCTCATGCCCAAAACTACTCTCACCTCCATGGCCAGAAATAAAGATGGTTTCGTCCCCCAAACACCACAATTTATTTTTGATGCTGGAGATCAAAGTGTCGTAGTCTCCTCTAGGAAAATCCGTACGACCTATGCTGCCAGCAAATAAAACATCACCCACAAAGGCTCGACCCATGTCTTTGGAATAAAAAATAACATGACCCGGTGTATGTCCGGGGCAATGACGAACGCTAAAGGTATAGGCGCCTAAGCTCACGGTATCTTGGTCGTATAACCAGCGCGTAGGAACAAAAGCCCGAGCTTCAGGAAAGCCATAGGTATGCGCCTGTTCGGGTAAAAGGTCAATCCAAAATTGTTCGTCTGGGTGAGGACCATAAATCGGCAAGGAGTAAGTCTCAGCTAGGGTGGCCACTCCACTGGCGTGGTCTAAATGGGCATGCGTGACCCAAATCTGTTGGAGTTGGAGTTGGTTTTTGTGGATAAAGCCCATAAGAGTCGGTATATCCCCACCTGGGTCTATGATGCTGGCGACCCGGGTATCCTCACACCAGATGATAGAACAATTTTGTTGAAACGGGGTAACAGGTATAGATTGGTAACGCAACATAAAGAAGTCAAAAGTCTCTGGGTAAAGGATCGTTGGAGCAACAGTCTTATTATCACGCCGATGGAGCTTGGCATACATCCACCCAAAGAGCTTGGGTAAGTTCAACCAATAACTGCGGGCTTATGCGTACAGCAGTGTTGGTGGCACCCGCGGCGGGAATAACTTCAGGGAAAGTCGTTAAAGAAATGTCTGCGTAAATCGGCAGGGGTTGGCTTAAACCAAACGGGCAAACACCCCCTACTGGATGACCGGTTAAAACTTCGACTTCTTCTAAGGGCAACATTTTGCCTTTGCCAAATTGGGTCGTAAACTTTTTATTCTCCACTTTGTAATCTCCCCGGATGACCACCAAAATAACCGACTGATTTTTTAAGCGAAAAGCCAAAGTTTTAGCGATCATGCCCGGCACGACGCCAAACGCCAAAGCGGCTAAGTCCACGGTAGAAGTTTCGACTTCTTTGTAGATCACGCGAATCGCTGGATAATGGGTGGCAAAAAATTGTTCGACCGAGCTTACTGACATAAGGTTACACGACTCTTAAAAAAATGCTTGAGCGTAGTCAATCACCAAAGGTGCGTGATCGCTAAATTTTTGATCTTTGAAGACCGACGCGCTTTGGGCGCCTTGTGCCATAGCATGAGAGGCCACTTGCAAATCAATACGCCAACCTACATTGTTGGCATAAGCTTGCCCACGGTTGCTCCACCAAGTATAGCCCTCCCCCGTAGCCAGTGGGTACAAGTGGCGGTAAACATCCACCCAGCCGAGTGCATAAACCGAAGATAGCCAAGCTCTTTCTTCAGGCAAGAAGCCAGAATTTTTTTGATTACCTTGCCAGTTTTTTAAGTCGTCTTTGGTGTGTGCCATATTCCAATCGCCACACAAAACACAAGGCAGGGGGTCTTGCAATAATTTTTCCAATATGGGAAAAATCACCTGCAAAAATAAAAATTTATCAGCTTGCTTGTCGGCCGAAGCTGAACCCGATGGAAAATACATATTCACCACCCGAAAATTGGCAAAATCAACTTGTAAATAACGACCTTGGGCATCAAATTGTGGGTTGCCAAATCCGTATTGTACCTTTTGTGCCGGATGTTTGCTATAAATACCGACGCCAGCATAGCCTTTTTTTTCGGCTGGAAAGAAATAAGGTGTATAACCAGCCAGTTCTTTGGCAACCAAAGGAATATCCTCCAACTGAGCTTTGATTTCTTGTAAGCAGACGATATCCGATGAACTTCTGCTTAACCACTCGAGGAACCCTTTGGTGGTGGCCGAGCGAATACCGTTGACATTGGCAGAAACGATACGCATATTTTAATCTAAAAGTTGACGGACGGTTTGTACCCAGTTTTTGCATAATTGGTAGTAAGGGGGGTCTGAGTTCGATGCAAGCAACCCCTCCTCCAACAACTCTATCAGTCTGGAGCCAATCACCACCCCATCTGCACAAGCCGCCACTTGTTGTGCCTGTTGGGGTTCGCGAATGCCAAAACCCACTAAAATCGGTAAAGCCGTAGCTTGACGAATGTCGCTGACTTTGGCGTGGATTTCAGTGATGTCTTGGACGCTAGCACCTGTAACCCCTCTCATAGAGACATAATATACAAATCCAGTAGCCAACTTGGCCACTGAAACAATACTTTCAGGTGAACTCGTCGGTGCTAAAAGAAAAATCAGATCCAAGCCTTGGGCAAGGTGAGCAATTTTTGCCATTTCGTTTGGAGGATAATCAACCAACAACAAACCGTCGACACCCACGGCACGAGCTTTATCCATAAACGCGCCAGGATAATGTGTTAAATCGTAATGTTCCAGCGAATTGGCGTAACCCATCAACAACACGGGGACTTGGCTAGAATACTGACGAAACTGTTCAACGGTGGCAAAGACATGGTTCAAAGTAATGCCTCTTTCAATAGCAGTTTGTCCAGCTCTTTGAATCACCACGCCGTCAGCCATAGGGTCGCTAAAAGGAATACCTAATTCAAACATATCAACTCCAGCTTGGTGGAGTTGTTTCATCACCTCAACACTATCGGGTTGGGGATAACCTGTCATCAAATAAGCTACCAGAGCTTTTCGTTGTTGTAAACTTTTAAGAACTGAAGTAATCCGCGACATAAAAATGAATAGATAAAAAGTTGCTAGCCTTACTGGTAACTCAATACAGTTGCCAAATCCTTGTCACCTCGACCGGACAAGCAGACTAAAATAGACTGGTCCCGGCGCAAAGTAGGAGCTAGTTTAAGAGCGTATGCCAAAGCATGGCTAGATTCTAAAGCCGGGATGATGCCTTCAGTTCGGCACAAGCGATGAAAAGCTTGTAGTGCTTCGTCGTCCGTGGCACCAAGGTATTGGACTCGTCCAAGTTCCTTGAGATGAGCATGTTCGGGTCCCACTCCAGGGTAATCCAGTCCAGCGCTAATGCTGTGTGTGTCGATGATTTGCCCATCGTCGTTTTGCAAAATATAAGTACGGTTGCCATGCAAAATGCCTACCGAACCTTTTTGTAAAGAAGCCGCATGGTATGGGGTGTCTAAACCTTTTCCAGCCGCTTCGACACCGATAAGACGCACCTCTGGATAAGGAATGTAGGGATAAAAAATTCCGATGGCATTGCTACCCCCACCAACACAAGCCAGCACATAATCGGGTTGTCCACCCGACAAAAATTTAGGCATTTGAAGCATAGATTCCTGGCCAATAACGCTTTGGAAATGGCGTACCATTTCTGGATAAGGTTGGGGACCTGCTACCGTACCGATGATATAGAAGGTATTATCGACATTTTTCACCCAGTCGCGCATAGCCTCGTTGAGTGCATCCTTTAAGGTTTTACTTCCTGACTCGACGGGTACCACTTCGGCTCCTAAAATCTGCATTCTTTGTACATTGGGTTGTTGTCTTCGCATATCCTCAGAACCCATATAGACGATACAAGGCAAATTATAACGCGCACAAATGGTCGCGGTGGCAACGCCATGTTGACCTGCACCGGTTTCGGCAATCACTCGCGTTTTACCCATGCGCAAAGCCAATAGGGCTTGCCCTATGGTGTTGTTGATTTTATGGGCCCCCGTATGGTTTAAGTCTTCGCGCTTTAAATAAATTTGTGCACCGCCCATTTCATGACTTAAGCGCTTGGCGTGATAGATGGGTGTGGGGCGACCCACAAAATGCACCAATTCATCGTGAAATTCGGCTAAAAACTCAGTACTTTTGGCGTATTTTTGAAATGCTAAATGGAGTTCTCTAAGCGGTAAAGACAAAGTTTCACTCGCAAAACTTCCACCAAATTGTCCAAAATGACCGTCTGTGTTAGGTTGTTGATAGGTGTGCATAATTAAAATAATAGGACACTGCGGAACATGGTGATTTAAAGACTGCGGCACCATCGGCTGGTCCCCGCGACTGCACCTCCGCGAGCTACTCTCGCATAGACTCAATATGCGAGATCATAGAACGCCCACCATGATCGTCTTCGGATATGAGGCTGGAGGCGAACTTCAGCCTTGCAATTACGGCAGATCAGCAAGCTCGTGCAACGGCCTAAGTCTGTGGCCACCCTGTAACTTGTTCCTTTACTCGAGCAAAGGCAAGCTCCCGCTAACATACATCATCGGATCAAGTAGCAAAATGCCAACTCGATCCGAGCTACAGATGCGGATATTGGGCAGTTTTTCTAATGAGCGGCAGTTTCAGCAAAGCGCGCCACTTGGTCAAAATTCAAGTAACGATAAATGTCATCTTTTTTAGGCTGTAATTTTTCAGTATAAGTGAGGTACTGATCTACATTTGGGATTTTTCCTAGCAAGGCGCAAACTGCGGCCAATTCTGCGGAACTCAAAAAAACTTGTGCGTCTTTGCCCATACGATTGGGAAAATTGCGTGTACTGGTAGAGACCACGGTCGCACCATCACGCACCCGTGCTTGATTTCCCATACATAGAGAGCACCCGGGAATTTCTAAACGAGCGCCATTGTGACCAAAATCTGCGTAAACCCCTTCTTCCATAAGCTCAGAGGCATCCATTTTGGTGGGTGGCACCACCCACAAACGCGTTGGTAAATTGGCATGGCCTTTTAAAATTTGTGCTGCGGCACGAAAATGCCCTATATTGGTCATGCAAGAGCCAATAAAAACTTCATCAATAGGTCTGCCAGCTACTTCAGATAAAAATCGCACATCGTCCGGATCATTCGGACAAGCTAAAATCGGTTCCTTGATGGTGGTCAAGTCGATGTCAATGACTGCGGCATAGTGTGCGTGGTCATCGGCTTTTAACAAGACGGGAGACTTTAACCATTTTTTTTGTGCGTCGATTCTTCTTTGCAAGGTTTTGGCGTCCTCATAACCCTCTTTGATC
>JASGCH010000122.1 GCA_030054245.1 Gammaproteobacteria bacterium
TAAAATACCGACATAAGTAGGATAAGGGCGCCGTAGATGATGATATCGGTGCCCTTGCCGCTACCACCAAACACTTGGCGGGTGGTTTCTTCGAGTGCAATCAACACAATGCCACCTAACACGGGTCCTAGAATGGAGCCTACTCCCCCTAAGATGGCCACTAGAGACATTTTGATGGAGACCGCGGTACTGAGCACTGAATTGGGGTCAATATACAATTCTTTTTGAGCATACAATACGCCTCCCAAAGCGGTTAACACGGCACTGATAGCTAGGGCTAGTTGTTTGTAACGGGCGACTGGAATGCCTATACTTTCGGCGGCAGAGGGCTCATCTTTAATGGCTCGAAAATAATAACCCAAATAGGATTTTTCAATCAGGTAACATACGCCAAGCGAGAGGATCAACAAGCCTAAAGCCAGCCAATAATAAGATTTTTTATCGGTAAAATTAAGCCACCACCAACCTTGGTGTTGCAGGGGAACATACAGTCCAACCGCACCGCCGGCAAAATCCCATTCATTGACGAGTATTTGTAATAATTCCGCGATGGCGATGGTGGCCATGGCAAAATAGTGTCCTTTGAGGCGGAAACACGACCACCCTACAAGAACGCTGATAACGACTGCTAAGATCCCGGCGACCAACATGCCCAACCAAGGGCTTATACCCAATTGGAGCAATAATAAAGTGGAGGTATAGGCGCCAATGCCAAAAAAGGTCGCGTGTCCTAAAGAAACTTGGCCTGTATAGCCACCTATGATATTCCACGCGATACCCAATTGTGCGGCCATCAAAGCTAAAATGAGGGTATTTAATTGGGAGTTGTTCAGAAAATGAGGAAGAGCAATGACTACTCCAGCGGTAAGAATGAAGGGTAATAGTCGGTGCATACTTAACTTTTCCCTAAGAGTCCTTGAGGTCGCCACATGAGCAACACCAAAAACAGTACCAATACAACCGCCAATTTGTAAGATGGGGCTAGCAATAATCCACCCAAAACTTCTACTACACCAACGCATAGACCGGCCCAAAACGCACCTACTACGCTACCAAACCCTCCTAAATTGACAACAACAAATGCGATCAAAATAAAACTAGCTCCTACTTCTGGGAAAATGGGGAAAAAGGTGGCGATCAAGGTGCCTGCCACGCCTGCCGAAGCGGCCGCGATCCCCCAAGCCAAAGCAAACATCTTGTGGCTATCAATACCCATGAGTTGGGCGGCTTCTTTATCTTGGGCCGTAGCCTCTAATGCTACTCCCCATTTGGTATGGTTCAAAAAATAATACACCCCCCCAGTCATAATCACTGCACCCAAACCAGCAAATATTTGGGGTTTGCCCAAATGCATGCCTAAAAACTGTAGGGTACCGGTGGCATAACTATTTTCAATGGTGCGAAAATCGGCTTTCCATAGATACTGTGCGATCCCACGCAGTAAAATCATCAACCCAAAGGTGGCAAATATCTGAGCCACCATATTGGTGTGCAAAATACGCACGATGATGAGCTTGTATATGAGAATACCCAATAGGAATAACAGGATAAAACTGATGGGAATGCTAAGTATGGGGTCTAGTGCCCACAGTGAGAACCCCCAAAAAGCCACATACATCCCCAGCATAAGAAATTCTCCGTGAGCAAAGTTGACGATGTCCATGACGCCAAAAATCATCGACAGTCCAATCGCCACGAGGGCATAGACCAAACCCAGTAGCAAGCCTGAAATCAGGGATTGTAACAAGATTTCTAAGCTCATATCCGGTTTACCTTAGAGAATACGCAACTAGCGTTTATCCCAGCTGGGCATAGGCCAAACTACGGGACGACTGGCCATATCAAAGGGCCAGACGGTGTGGTATTTGCCATCCACAATCTGCGCTAAAATTCCGCGCCCCAGCAGATTTTGTCCAGACTCGTCAAACTTGACGCCAGACCAAGGCATGATCAGCTTATTGCCAGGTAAATGGGTGGCGACCAAAGCTTTGCGGATAGCTTCTGGGTCGGTAGAGCCAGCACGATTGATGGCATCTGCCATAACCATCAAGCCCGTAAAGGTGCGCGATGAATTGCCTGTAAAGTTGATTTTATAGCGACTAAAATAAGCATCGTTGACTTTTTTGATTAAAGGGTTGGTATTGGCCAAATCTAATGCCCAGACTTCTCGGGTGATGATATACTCCGCATCTTTCCCTAAGGTTTTAATAAAATCTGTATCGGTAAAACCTGCATTGTTTGCTAAAATCATGTCTGGAGAAAAACCTAACTCTTTGTAAGTCTTCATGGACAAAATGGCGTCGGCCGTATAGGAAGACTGTAGCAAAAGCTTAGGGTTGGCAATTTTAAGCGTTTGTACTTCTGAGGTTAATTGGGTGGTTTTGGCAGGGTAAGAGACTTGTTTTACCAAATTAAACTTATACTCAGGGGCTAACTTTGCTTGCAATTTAGTGGTTTCAGTTCCCCACAAGCCATTTTCGTTGAGGGACGCAATACCCCCTACGGTTATACCCTTTTTATTTTTTAGTTCTTGTAAAAATTCAAAGGCATTGTGGATAAACAAATCGTCGTGTGGAGTGGTGCGGAAAAACCATTTAAACCCTCTTTGTGTCAGTGAGGCCGAAGACGATTCAGGGTTTAAGAAGGGGATGCCCGAGCGTTCCGCGATCTGACTGGCTGTGGCAGTTACTGCGCTGTTGTAAGAACCGACAAGTGCTACCACCTTTTCTTGTGAAATTAATCTTTCAGCTTCACTTGCACCGGTTTGTGGGTTGGCTTGATGATCGGCAAAAACCAATTTTAATTTGGCGCCTTTCAAATTAGGTAACCCGCCTCCATTTAAGGGCAGATCACTTAATCCAGGGATACCATTATTGATAATGTCTGTAGCTAGCTCAAGTGCATTGCGCAACTCGGCGCCTACAGCGGCACTGGCACCGGTAAGCGGGTAAATGACGCCAATCTTCACTTCTTGTTGTGCCCACAAGGGGGAGTGCAAGCTCAACGCCAACATCCAAGCAACATATTTCCTTAATCCATGTCGTAACATAAAGAACTCCTAATAAAAAAGACTCTCGGTACATTGCATAGGGCACAAGTTGCCCAAAGAAGTTTTATTGTAGCATCATTTACGGTTTAAAACGACTTTAAAAAATCAAAATTTTCTTGTACATCGGCTAGCAACATACACCCTGGAGCATGGGTTATACAGAACGGTGGTTTGACTTGTGTCAAAACTTGTTGAGGTGTAACACCACAAGCCCAAAAAACCGGAAGTTCGTTAGACAAAATCTCTACGGACTCGCCATATTCTGGGTTTTGCAAATCAGCAATACCGATGTCGTTGGGTGAACCAAAGTGTACGGGGGCACCGTGTGCTTGAGGCAGTCGCGAACTAATTTCAATCGCGCGAATAGTATCGGCAACGGTCAGAGGGCGCATAGATACCACCATATTCCCCCAAAATCGAGCACTGGGCTTTAAAGCTAGGGTGGTGTTGTACATGGCAACATTTTTACGGTGTTCGAGGTGACGCAATGGGATACCTGCTCTTACCAAGGCACTCTCAAAAGTGAAGGAGCAACCCAAAACAAAAGCCACTAAATTTGAGTTCCAGTAGTCCTTAATATCAGTTACTTCAGATACCAACTTCCCATTCTGCCAAATTCGGTATTTAGGAACATCAATGCGGATGTCTAGGTCCAAACCTAATGCCGGCAAGCGGGGGTCTCCCACTTCGCTCATACCGATGATGGGGCAAGGCTTGGGGTTATTCAAACAAAATTGATAAAAGTCTTGTGCCCAATCCGAGGGTAGGATAACCACATTTCCTTGCAAGTGCCCTGGTAATACTCCGCTTGTATGCAGGGTCCACTCACCTTGTCGTACGCTTTGTCTAAATGTTTGTAAGTTGGTCGTCATAGTGGTATAAGACTGTTAATATAAGATCGTTAGAGACTTAAGACTGTTGCACCATCGGCTTTGCCGCTGACTGCACCGTCAAATGACGATGCCAAGTTGTCGGTACAAAGGTCGCTCCTAAGTAAATGCCCCTAGGAGCGAACTCCAGCCTTTAAATGAGGGTAGGGTGCAATGGTTTCTCAAAACCGCTCCCACGGGGGCGTAAGCTATGCGTACCTAAGCCCAAGCGTGGAAATGGGGAAATGGGCAAACGGGCGCTGGTGGTTGAGTCTAATCGGCAATGGACTGTAACACCAAATTTTGTACCAAAGTGCGGTAACGGACGCGCGCTTCGCCCGGTGTTACGGCCATGTAAACGACGACCAGCTGTTCTTTTGGGTTGATCCAGAAGTAGGTGCCGAAAGCTCCACCCCAACTGAGGTCACCGGCACTGCCAGCAAAGGGGGAAAATCCCACTTGTGAGCGCACGGCAAACCCGAGCCCAAATGTATGTCCTTCTCCTAGGATTGGGTTGGTGGTTTGTGCCCTGACTTCGGTCCCTAGCTGATCGGAGGTCATCATGTCGACTGTCTTGCGCGACAATAGGCGCTGACCGTCGAAAACCCCACCGTTTGCAAGCATCTGCGCAAAACGCAGAAAATCCATGGTGGTGGAGACGGCACAGCCACCTCCGCACTCGAACTTAAGTGGTTTCCCTGAGGCGTGTAACACACTCTGTGGCTGGTTAGTTAGCGGATCGTTGGCGAATGCCAGTGCATATCGACCCTTCTTGGCTTCGGGGACGACGAAGCTGGTGTCGACCATTCCAAGGGGCTTCCAAATGCGCTCGTGCAAGAACTCGCCTAGCGACTTGCCCGATATGACTTCGACGATGAGCCCCAGTACATCGGTGGACAAACTGTAGTCCCATACCGTGCCCGGCTGATAGAGCAGAGGTGCTTTTGACAGGGTTTCGATAAACTCGGACGCTGTATAGGTGGTGGACGATGAACTCGATGAGGCTGGCCAGAGTTTGTGAATCGCGGTCTCGCCGCGTCCGCCGTATGTGAATCCAGAGGTGTGACGCAGTAGGTCATGTAGGGTTGGTTGTCGTTTAGCAGAAACAGTGTCGATCGTGTCTTTGGCACCACTGGTGCCGGCCTTCATCACGCCAACTCGCATA